>NZ_WXEY01000029.1 GCF_009877425.1 Heliomicrobium undosum
AATCGGTCGAGGACTTGACCTTCACTTGCTGCTTTACGAAACAAACTCTGTGTGGTTTTGAGGGAAAAGCCCACTGCTTTTAGTAGAAGCGGTGGGCTTTTGCTATGGTTTCAGCTTTGTCGAGTATCGACCCGCATCGGGAGACGTTTGAGCCTTCAATTTCTCGGTAGTAGAAACAGGCAACTATTTACGCGACAGTTGAATACCCACCGCGTAAGCCGTAACAGTGCTTGGATCCAATATGATATGGTCTTTCGCTCCTCGGTTTTCTTGATAGGGTTAAAACTGTCTTACTGGACCGCGCCTGGATAGTGGCGCGACAACTGGTGCTCCGCCGTAAAAAAGGGCCGGTAGCAGGAGAGGCCGACGGCTATGCTGGCGACGGCCGTGGCGCCCATCATGACGAGGTGGATCAGGATCTGGTATTTGACGGCCTCGACGGGGCTTGCGCCGGCGATGATCTGGCCGGTCATCATTCCTGGCAATTGGACCAGGCCCACCGTCTTCATGCTGTCGATGGTGGGGCTCATCCCGGCTTTCACCGCCGCCTTGATTGCTCTAGCCGCCGCCTGGCGGGAGGTGGCTCCTAAAGAGAGCGCGGCCAGCACCTGCGCCTTTTGGCTCGACAGTTCCGCCTGCAAACGGTTGATGGTCAGTCCCGAAGCAATCATGGCGTTGCCCACGATCATCCCGCTTAATGGGATGATGAACCGTGGTTCCAATGGCACGATGCCCAGGCTGAGCAGCAGGCCCAAGGTGAGCGTCTCGGCCAGGACAAGAGCGCCCAGGATGTAGAGCCGCGCCTTTGGGCGGGGCAGGGCGAAGGCGCGCTTGGCGGCGTTTTGGACGGCCACGGCGATCATGACGGTTAGAATGGCCAGGATGCCTGGCAGGGAGCGCAGATCGAAGACGAGCTGCAGTACATAGCCGATGGCGAAGAGTTGGAGAAAGGCCCGTATCGTGCCGATCATCATGTCCTTTTCCAGGCCCAGTTGCTCCCGGTAGGAGATGGCCAGGGAGATGGCGACAAAACTCAAGCTGAGCGTCAGCGCGGTTAGGCTCATTTTTCCACCTCCTTCCCACCGTTGCTTCCGTCAGAGATCGCCAAAAAGGACCGTACCCCTGCGCCAGCCTTGTCTGAGAAAAACGCATCTTTCGGCAGGTCTGCGATCACGTGGCCTTCGTCGAGCAGGAGGAGCCGCTGGCTTACCCGGCGGGCCTGCTCCGGGTCGTGGGTGACCCAGATCACCCCTTTTCGCTCTCTCCCGGCCAGCGCTGTCACCATCTCCTCGATTTCCCGCGTCGTATGGATGTCCAGGGCTGACGTGGGTTCGTCCAGAAGGAGCACATCTGGGTCAAGGGCGAGAGAGCGGGCGAGCGCCAGGCGCTGCTGCTGGCCGCCGGAGAGGGTGTCGACGGGTTGGCGGAGCAGGTCCGCTTCGAGGCGAACGGTTTTCATCAACCGCACAGGGTCGCAGGGCAGGTTCCAGAGGCGCGTGCCGTAGGTGAGGTTCTCCTCCGCTGTGCCGGGGAAAAAGGCCGGCTGCTGGGCGATAAAGGAGACGCGCCGCCGCAGTTCGGTGACGGGCCAGCTTTCCAGCGGCTGTTCTTTAAACTGGATTTTGCCGCCGTCGATGGGGAAGAGGCGATTGAGCACCCGCAGGAGGGTGCTTTTTCCGGAACCGGAGGGACCGAGAACGGACAGGATCTCTCCAGACATCAAGCACCCATTGACGCGATGAAGGAGTTGACGTTCCCTTTGTTCCCCCTCACTGGATAAGGCGCCGGTCGCGCGATTCGCGCCAGTGGAGCCGGCTGCGGCGGTGGGGAAAGCAACGGAAACGGCGGAAACCGAGGAAACCGAGGAAATGGAGGAAACGCTCAGGGAAACGGCTGACCAGGCCAAAAGAGGTCTTCCTTGCGTCGAATCTGTGATGGCAGCCACCCCCGTTTACTGCGATAAATACGCTGATCCCATGAGAGTACCCTGATTACAAAAGGCCAATAGCGAAGGCGCCGGAGAACCGGCGCCTTAAAAGTCTCATCATTCCGTTAAAAAATTAATAAGAGCGGCGTTGGCTTTGGAAGCATTCGCGGCAGTATACGGGGCGAGAGCCGGAGGGACGGAAGGGAACGGTGGTGGTGACGCCGCAGGAGGAGCAAACGACCTCGTGCATCTCCCGCTGTTGTTGCGCCGGGGCTTGACCGGAATCGGCCAGGCGGCGCTTGCGGGCGGCGCGGCAGTCGGGGCAGCGGCTGGGATCGTTTTGGAAGCCTTTTTCCGCGTAAAACTCTTGTTCCCGCGCGGAGAACAGGAATTCCACGCCACATTCCTTGCAGGTCAGCGTACGATCTACAAACACAAGAAATCCCGTCCTTTCTTTCGGACACATGATATTCCCCGGTCCGGGTCGTGGCCTAGATCCCCAAAAACCGATACCAACCATTCCCCGGACAGCGCCGAAGTAAGAACGGGTTGACGTTTTGCGGCAGGCGGACACATCGAACCTATGGTTGGTTATATTATACGCAAGCCAGAAAAAAAAGGCAATTTCCTTTTTCGATTTCCAATCCCTTGGACTTGTTCGCCAAATGGCCCTATAATCGAAGCAGAGCAAACACAGCGAGAACCTGAACAACGAGCGGGCACGCGAAAAAACATCGCTTAAAAGAGGGGATCTCCTGTTAGAAGCGCACTCCGTAAGAAGCGGGCTATAGAGGAGCTTCCTTCTACACAATACAGCAAGATGAGGGATATTGATACAGATGAATTGGGCGCAACAACTGCTGCATTGGTACGATGCAAACAAACGCGATCTCCCCTGGCGGCGGACGAAGGACCCCTATGCGATCTGGGTCTCCGAGGTGATGCTGCAACAGACGCGGGTGGAGACGGTGATCCCTTACTATCACACCTTTTTGGGGCGCTTTCCCGATCCGGCGGCGCTGGCCGCCGCGTCGGAAGAAGTCGTGCTGAAGGGTTGGGAAGGACTGGGCTACTACTCGCGTGCGCGCCATCTCCAGGCGGCCGCCCGGCAGATCGTCGAACGTTACGGCGGGCAGATCCCTGCTGATCCGGACCGGTTTCGTTCCCTTCCCGGCGTGGGACCCTACACCTGCGGCGCGGTCATGTCCATCGCCTTCGCCTTGCCCGAACCGGCCGTGGACGGCAATGTCTGCCGGGTCTTTTCCCGTTTCTTTGGCTGGAGCGACCCCGTGGGGAGCCCGTCCCTGCTCCGCCAGGCGAGACAGGCGTCACAGGCGCAACTGGACCGCCTGCCCCGTGAGCGCATCGCCGATTGGACCCAGGCCTTGATGGAACTGGGCGCCCTCGTCTGCCTGCCCCGTTCGGCGCGCTGCGAAGACTGCCCCCTGGCGGCCGACTGTGTCGCCTTGCAGGACGGCACGGTCGAGGCCTTGCCGGTGCGCAAGGCGCGAAAGGAAAACCCGGTGATCCGGCGGGATGCCTTGTTGCTCACCGATGATCAGGGAAGACTGTTGTTACACCAGCGTCCTGAAGAGGGGCTTTTGGCGGGGATGTGGGAGTTGCCGTCGCTGGAGGAAATGCTGGCGCAACAGGAGACATTCTCCCTGGGGGAAACATGGTCGTCCCCGGAGGGAACGCGGGCGCTGCAAAAAGGGCAAATCGTGATCGACCGCAGCGAACCGCGCCAGTTCCGCCATGTGTTCACCCATCTCACTTGGATCGTTGATGTGTATCCCGCCCGCTGGAGCGCGGGCGACGTCACGACGGCGCGGCAAGCTGTGACGGAGATGACGGAGGGAGCGATCCGGGAAAACACCACGCCATATGGCGAAAAGGGGAAAACAGCCCTTCGCCCTTGCATGTGGAGCACCTCCGAGGACCGCTCCCGGTTGCCCATGAACAGGTTGACCCGTAATATCCTTAAACATTACGGTATGATCTAGTCGGGAGGACGACATGCCGAAACGGATGAAGTTGATCTATAACCCGGAGGCCGGCGTCGGCGCCTTCCGTCGCCACCTTGACCGGGCTATCGCCATCTTCCAGGAGGGCGGGTGGCAGGTGCTGGCTCACCGGACGCGGGAGGCGCCCGGCGATACGGCCGATGCGGCCCAATCGGCCCTGGCGGAGGGCTGTTCCGCCGTCGTGGCCGTCGGCGGCGACGGGACCCTGCATCAGGTCGTCAACGGCCTGATGCGTCTTTCCCAACAGGGAAAGGAACCGCCCAAGCTCGGCATCATCCCTGCCGGCACAGCCAATGACCTGGCGTCTTTCCTGCGTTTGCCCCGTGATGTGGAGGCCTGCTGCCAGATCATCGTCCAAGGAAAGACCCGCGTCATCGACGTGGGCCGGTTGGGCTCGCGTTTTTTCCTCAACGTGGCCAGCGGCGGACTGATGACCGATGTGTCCCATAAGGTGGCCCAGCCGCTCAAGCATAACATCGGCAAATTGGCCTACTACCTGAAAGCATTGGAGCAACTCCCCGAGTTTCGTCCCTTTGAGCTGATTGTGGAGACGCCGGACGGCGGATTCGCCTATTCCGGGGAAACGCTGCTCTTTCTCGTCATGAACGGCGCCGGCGCCGGCAGTTTCACCACCCTTGCCCCGTCGGCCAGGCTTGATGACGGTCAACTCGACCTGCTCGTTTTTCGCGCTTGCAGCATCAGCGAGTTTGTGGGGCTCTTCGTCCGGGTGCTGCAAGGGGAACACATCCGATCACCGCTGGTGACCTATCACCAGGCCGCCGCCTTTCGCCTGAGCGGTTCGCCCGAAATGGAGACTGACCTCGATGGAGAAGTGGGGCCGTCCTTGCCGTGGGAGATCCGGGTCTGCCAAGCGGGGCTTACCGTTTTCTCTCCCTCTTAACTGGAGACTGAATCAAGCGATCTAATCGAATAGGGGTGATGGTGAATGAGTGCAGATGGGTGTGTCCGCTGTGATTGGGCCAACCGTAGCGAACTGGAAAAGGCATACCATGATCAAGAATGGGGCCGGCCCGTTTATGACGACAGAAGGCTGTTTGAGATGCTTATTTTAGAAGGAATGCAAGCAGGGTTAAGCTGGTCCACCATATTGGGCAAAAGGGAAACCATGAGAGAGGCTTTTGACGGCTTTGATCCTGCGGTCATCGTGCAATATGATGAGCGTAAAATCAATGCTCTTTTGCAAAATACGGGCATTATAAGAAACAGATTAAAAGTAAATGCCGTCATTGAAAATGCGAAAGCCTATTTCAAGACGCAAAGTCAGTATGGAAGTTTTAGCGATTTCTTGTGGCGATATGTAAATCATGAGCCGATTCAAAATCACTGGACAGATATGTCTCAAGTGCCGGCCAGGACAGAACTGTCCGATCTCATTAGCAAGGAAATGAAGAAGCTTGGGTTTAAATTCGTCGGTTCGACAATTATCTACTCTTTTATGCAGGCTGTAGGAATGGTGAATGACCATCTTTCCTACTGTTTTTTGGATAGTAAGAATCCCAGTATCATCAAGAAATCAGTATGATAGATCCGCTGCCCGCATCCTCTGTGACTTTTTTTACTCCTCCACCAAATAACAAGCCCGCAACCCCAGGATGAAGAAAACCGTCGCGTAGATGACGAGCGCAGCCAAGCTTTCCCAGGGCATCGTTCCGGTCAACGCCAGCGACCTCAACCCCTGTGTGGTGTGGGTGAGGGGCAGCAGGTGCAAGAAGGCCGATAGCAACGGCGGGATGTTCTGCAGCGAGAAGAAGGTCCCGCAGAGGAAAGACATGGGGCTGATCACGAAGGCGTTGAACTTGTTGATGTCGGAATGGGACTGAATCGTCAAGGCCGCCCAGAAGCCGAAGCCGGCGAAGACGAAACAGTTGAGGAAGAGCAGGAGCAGGAAGCGGCCGTCCAGGTGCAGGCCGACGCCGAAGGCGAGGGAGAGGGTCAGCATGACAAAGCCTGAGAAGAGCCCCCGCAGCGCCCCGGCCAGGATGCGCCCGATGGTGATGGCCGCCATGGGAATGGGAGCGGTCAGGTATTCTTCAAAGGTCTTGTCATAGAGGCGGGAGATGTTGAGCGGCGTGGCAACGGCGTTAAAAGAGGAGGTCATCGTTGTCAAGGCCACGATCCCCGGAATGACGAACTCCAGATAGGAAGCGCCTTCAAAGCGAAGTCCCCGTCCCAGGCCGAAGCCGAAGGCGAAGAGGTAGAGCAGCGGCGTCACCATCGTCGAAGCCGTGTTGCGCCAGAAGCGCCGGGTGAAGACGCGATACTCTTGCCAGAGAATGGTGGCGATTCCTGCGAACAAGGGCGAATGCTGTTTCGGCGCATGTTGGTGCGTAGAATGCTGCTGTTGCGCATGTTGTTGTGCTGAATACTGCTCCGGCGTATATTGCTGGGAAAAATGCTGCTGTGTTGCATGTTGCGGCGATGATTGCGAACGCATCTCCAAAGGATTCACCTTCCGTTCTGCATCTGTTTTTTATCAGTAGTTCGAAACGGTTTAATCGGTTCCCAGCCGTTCCCCAGCCGTCAAATGGATGAACACATCTTCCAGATTCGTCTGGCGCAGCGACACCGAATCGACCTTGTCCTGGATCTCCCCGATATAGCCCGTGGCCGCCTCGCGGGTCGGGAAAAAATGGCTGTGCCGCTTGCCGCCGTCATCGACTTCGACGACAAAGGCGCCGATGCGCGCCTTCAGTTCCGCCGGCGTGCCCAGTTCGACCAGTTTGCCGCGGTTTAAGAGGCCCACGCGGTTGCAGAGGGCGTCGGCTTCCTCTAAATAGTGGGTGGTCAGGACGATCGTCTGGCCGCCTGTGTTCAGCTTGCGGACCAAATCCCACATGCGGCGGCGGCTGATCGGGTCGAGGCCGATCGTCGGTTCGTCAAGCAGCAAGATCGACGGGCGGTGCATCAAGGCGCGGGCGATGAGGATGCGCCGCTTCATGCCGCCGGAGAGGCGGCGCACCGGCTCGTCAGCCCGGTCAGCCATCTCGACGAAAGCCAGCAATTCCTCCATGCGCTCCTTGCGCGCTTCCGCCGACAATCCGAAAAGGCGGCCGTGCATCTCCAGGTTCTCCCTGGCCGTCAAATCGCCGTCCAGGTTGATGTGCTGGGGCACGAGGCCGATCATGGATTTCATGGCCATGGAGTCGCGGGTCATGTCCCTGCCATCGATGATGATCCGGCCTGAAGTGGGCTTGGCCAGCGTCATCAGCATGCGAATCGTTGTCGTCTTTCCGGCCCCGTTGGGTCCCAGGAGGCCGAAAAACTCGCCCGTCTCAATGGTCAGGGAGAGGTTGTCCACGACGGTGCGATTTTCAAAGGTTTTTGTCAGCGATTCGAGAACGATCATTGCCAAGCTCCCTTGTTCGAAAAAATGTGATCAGAACGTTCAGTGGAAAACGGGGCGTAGCCGCCTTCAGCAGGATTGCCTATAAAGCTTATTCGTAATAATTATCCATATCGTTAAAAAATCCTGCGTCCCACTGGTCCTTTTATCGCGCTTTTGCCGCACTTTTCTAGAGCGGATTTTTTTTTGGCGAAAATGGCAAAAGGGGTATTGCGCTGAGAATGAAAATCAATTAATATGAAGTCGCAGATAAAAAAGAGATTCATTCTCATTTGGAGTTTGTGGGAACATAGCCTTTTAATCAGACATATTCGATCAGACCCACGAGGAGGGAGACACCATGGCGGCGACCTGTCACGGCGCACCGATCAAACTCGATATCGGCAAAGGGGAAAAGAAGCTGGTTCTCGCCGGCAACCCCAATGTCGGCAAGTCTGTCTTTTTCAATCATCTCACCGGGATGTATGTCGATGTTTCCAACTACCCCGGCACCACCCTCGACATCTCCCACGGCCGCTACAAGGACTGGGTCGTCATGGACACCCCCGGCATCTATGGGCTCTCTTCCTTTAATGATGAAGAGCGCATCGCCCGCGACGTCATCCTCCAGGCCGACATGGTGCTGAACATTGTCAACGCGCTGCACCTGGAGCGGGATCTCTTCCTCTCCTTGCAAATCATCGACACCGGCGTTCCCGTCGTCATTGCCGTCAATATGGTCGACGAGGCGAAGCGGCGGGGGATACACATCGATTTTGAGGGCCTGTCCCGGGAACTGGGCGTTCCCGTCGTCCCGTCCGTAGCTGTGAAAGGCCAGGGGCTCAAGGAAGTGGAAAAGACCCTCGCCGACGCTCGTCCGGGCCGCACCGGCGCGACCCTTGCCAGAGAAATGGACGCTGTGGCCGCCGTCACAGCCAACCGGGGCGAGGCATTGCTGGCCCTGGAAGGCGACGAGGGCATCCGGCAGACATACCGGATTGCGGCGCCCTCCCGCCGTGAGGAGATCTACCTGGAGCGTCGCCAACGCGTCAATGAGGTTTGTCAGGCCGTCGTCACGGAGACGACCCAGGGAGCGAACTTCTCTGTCAAGCTGGGCTACTGGATGGTCCGTCCCGTCACCGGGATCCCCATCCTCGCAGCGGTCCTCTACTTCATGTACCAGTTGATCGGCGTCTGGGTCGCCGGCGACATCGTCGGACTAACCGAGGAAGGCATCTTCCTCGCCTACTATGAGCCCTTTGTGCGTAATCTGCTGACACCGGTCATTGATCCCGAATCGGCCATCGGCACGATCCTCTTCGGCGAGTTCGGCCTCCTGACGATGACCATTACCTATGTTTTTGGCCTGTTGCTGCCGCTGGTCGTGGCCTTCTACCTCTCCCTGTCCACCCTGGAAGATTCGGGCTACCTGCCCCGGGTGGCTGCACTGACCGACCGCGTGCTCAACTACCTCGGCCTAAACGGTCGGGCTGTCATCCCCCTGATCCTCGGCTTCGGCTGTGTCACCCTGGCCACCATCACCACCCGGTTGCTCGCCTCGGAGCGGGAAAAACGCATCGCCATCTTCCTGCTCGGCCTGGCCATCCCCTGTTCAGCCCAGTTGGGCGTCATAACCGGCATCCTGGCCGCCATCGAACCGGCCTTCGTCTTCATGTATGTGCTGATCATCCTCTCCATCCTCATCGGTGTGGGGATGATCATGGACCGGGTCATCCCCGGCCGCTCCTCGGACCTGCTGATTGAACTGCCGCCCATCCGTTTGCCCCGCATGGTCAACGTGCTGAAAAAGACGGGCATCAAGTCCTACGCTTTCGTCAAAGAGGCGCTCCCGCTCTTCGCTCTGGGCTCGCTGATCATCAGCGTCCTGTCGGTGACCGGCGCCCTGGAGGCGCTCCAGGACGCGCTGGCGCCGCTCACCGTCGGCTGGCTGGGCCTGCCGAAAGAGACGGCCACCGTCTTCATCATGGGCCTCGTCCGCCGCGACTTCGGCGCCGCCGGACTGGCTGACATGACCCTCGCACCTCACCAAGCTGTCATTGCCCTGGCCGTCATCACCCTCTTTGTCCCTTGCATCGCCACCGTGCTCATCCTCTTCAAGGAGCGTTCCAAGAAAGAGGCCCTTGTCATGTGGCTTTCCACCTGGGTCATCGCCTTTCTGGTCGGCGGGATCGTGGCCCAACTCTACGCCCGACTGGAAGAGGTCTACCTCACCGTCGCCGCCTTCGCCGGTCTGATGGGGATGATCGTGGGCGCAGTGCTCCTCTTGGCGCCGAAAAAGCGGGGAGACTGCGCCGGCGACGAGACTTGTTGTCAGGCAGAGCAAGCCTAGAAAATTCGGCTGCACAAGGGAGGACGCTTGTCGTGGGATGGTTTTCCTCGAAACAAAAGACTGCCGGCGCATGCGCTTCCGTACCCTATGTTGATGCCTGCCCCGGTTGCGGGCTCGATGTGCGGGCATGGCAGCAGGGTCAAGGAGACGGAAAGCACTTGCAAAGCGACCGCTGCCCGCGTTGCAACACCCTGCTCCGACCCGCTACGGGTTGCGGCGGCTGCGGCGGTTGCGGGAGTTGTTCGAAATAAGGTTGGACTCACAATAAGGGACGATTCGAAATAAGGGAGGAATGGACATGACCTTGGATCGCGGTTTGAAAGGGCAAACGGTCTGCATCACCGGCATCCGCCACCCCCTCGTGCGGGCGCAGGCGATCCGTTTCGGGATCTCCGAGGGCGAGACGGTGACCGTTCAGGAGGTCATCCCCGCCGGCCCGGTGATCGTGCGTAAGCGCCATCAGGAACTGGCCATCGGCCGCCGGATGGCGGAGGATATCGATATCAGCGTCATGGCTTGAAGAAAAGAAGAAATATATGAAAAAAGGGCTTGCCCGGTCAATTCCGGGTCGAGCCCTTTTTTGTCTCGTCGATTCTCACCTGGTATAATCCACGTTACTGCCCCGGCTGGTCGGTCAAATGGACGGCGAGTTTTTTCAAGCGCCATAAGGTGTCGAGGGTGATCCGGAAAGGACCGCTCACTGCGGACAGGGCCTTGGTAAGGTAGATGGCGACATCGTCCCTGTCGAAGCGGAGGTATTTCGTTCCTGCGCCCCGCGGGACGCCGATATCGATCAGGGGCGTCGGCCCCTGGGACGGGTTGACGTTGGCGCTCGCCATGGTGATATGGATGACGCCGCCGCGTTCAAGGATAAACTGTCGCGCCGCTGGTTCAATGCTGAAACGTTCGCCGGTTTCTTCCTCGGTGCGCATCGCAAAAGACCTCCTGGCAATAGGAGTAAGTACATAAAGATTGTACCAGGGTGAGAAATTGTCTTCAAGACAAAAACGTCAATCTATTCGATTGAGAATGGTCTCACCTTCAATTGTTGCAAATCGCATCGACAAGCCACTTCCCGGTTTGTATAATAAGATTGTTGCAGAAAAGGCCAAAGCTTTTTGCAGACTTCGTGAAAGGGGACGATTTACATGGATGGAATGCTTTCGACATGGTTGATTCTTCTGGTCATCAGCGCAATCATTGGTTATTATATCTATAGGGCCAAGCTCTCGGAACGCCTCCTCAACTCTCCCGGACCGGGAGGAACCTATATCCCCCCTTCGGTCCCGCCGGGTCATATCATGGCAGGGCAGGGGACGGCTTGTGAACTTGCCGGCGTTTACGGCAATACCGCCGCACCGACTGGCGATCCGCTGGCTGGCGTCATGTTGAAGAACCTGCTCCATAACGGTCTGATCAATCAATCCCAATTCGAACAATGGCGGGAGTTGCCTGTCGGCGACCTGCAGGAACAACTGGTAGGCAACAACGTGATGAATCGCGATCAGGTATCGCAGTTTACCAACCGGCAGCAGGAGTTGTTGCGCAGCAGCGCTCTCGGTCCTGCCGGGGGACAGTGATGTAGTTAGGCAATCGTAAGCTCTTTTTTCGTTTCCATGATCGCCGGTCGGCACGTACGCCGTAGGCGCGAAAAAACCGGGGAGACCCGGTTTTTTTCATTCAGCCGCGATGGGAGCCCGTGAACAGGATGTTGACGGAAAGCAAAAAGGTTTACCTCAAGTTGCTACTCTCTACGGGTCGCTACGGCGCGGCGGCCAAGACTTTCACGCCGGGAGAGGGGCCGGAGGAGGGTAAACTCGCCTTGGCCCTCGCTGTCCTTACCGGCGATTATATCGCGTTTTATGAAGCGGCCGACCAGTGGGATAAGACTTTTGGACTTACAACAGGAGCGAGCACGGAGCGGGGGGGAGGATTCGATGCGTCATGGCTGCTCCTGCGTTGTCACGGCGAACTGGGATACCGCGGTTTGCATCCCCGCTCTCTGCCTATCTTTTTGACGGCGGCCCGCCATCTCCCCCAGGACCCTTTCGCCATCTGGGCGGCTGCAGTCGGCTGCGCTGATCGCAACCAGTCCGGCGCCGAGGCCATTGACCTCTATGAGCGGGCTCTGTCCCTATCCGGCGAGTGGCTGGCTGAGTATGATCCCGGCGACCTGTTGAGCCAGGATCCCCTTTTCAACACCTATCCCCGTTTGGTGGCCGATCTTCGCCGGGTGCTAGGCGCCGACCTGTGGGCGGCTGGCCGGTTCCCTCCGGAATGGGAACTGCAGCGGCTTTGGGAAGACCGGCTGGTCACTGCGCGGCTGCGCAAAGACGACCTCGAAGAGGAAGATGTGGCCTGGCTGCGGCGTTACCTCCGCCACAGCGGCGACCATAACGCAGAGGTGAAGATCCGCATCCAGCGCTTTCTGGGCCGGTGGGTGTTGCGCAAAAAGGATCCTGATGAACCCCAACTGGCCCTGCTGGAGGAGTCTGTTCGCTACCTCAGCCTGCGCGAGAAGCTGGAGGCGGAGCAAACCCTCGGCCAGACCTATTTTGCGCGAGGATCCTGGGGCAAGGCGGTCTTTTGGCTCCAGCGATCAGCCCTGCGGCAAAAAACGGATCTGCGCCTTCAGACGCAGTTGGCGCAAGCCTTGACGGCCTGGCAGCATGAGCAACCGACATCTTCCGGATACCGCAAGGCGCGTTTCGACGCGAGAAAGGCTTGGCGGAGGGTGCTCGAACTGGATCCCCTGAACGGGAAGGCCTTTTTGGCTCTCGGGGAGATGGACGAGGAAGAGGGCGCCCTCGCCGAAGCGAGAGACGATTATGCCAGAGCCCTCGCCGCCGGTGAAAAAGCGTCCGACGACGGCGTCGCGGGCCTCGCCCTGGTCAAACTGGGTGTGCTGCGCTTTCGCGGCGGTCAACTGGACGAAGCGGAGCAACTGTTGGCCAGGGCGGCTTCCCGGATCGTGCCTGACAGGGACGAGAACCGCGCTCATCTGGCGCGCGCCCTCTACTACCTCGGCGAGGTTCACCGGCGACGGGAAGACCTCTTCCGGGCCGAATCTTTTCAACGGCAGGCGCTCACCTGGGATCCCTTGGCCGGCGATCACCTGCGCGGTGATTGGGAACGGCTGCTCAAACTGGGGGAAGGGGGCTTTGCCGAGGTCTGGAAGGTCCGCCACCGGAGAACAGGCCAACTGGGCGCTATGAAGATGCTGAAAGCCAACCTGTTGGGCAGGGAAAAGGCCCGCAAGCGATTCAAAAACGAGGCCATCCTAACGATGAACCTGGGCGGCGTCCACAACCTGATCCAGGGGTTCCCCGACAGCGTCGACTTCACCCGTTTCAGCTTCGTCGTTGAACTGCTCGACAGTTCCCTCAAAAAGCGCATCTACCGCTATGACGACGATGGGAGGATTGCGGAACGCTGCCCTCTCTCCGAGTCCGAATTACTCCAACTGATCCAGGCGGTGGGCGCCGCCCTCGTCTATATCCACAGTCTCGGACCTGAATACATCCACCGCGACATCAAGCCTGACAACATCCTGATCACCGAGGACCTCGGGAAGATCCGTTTGGCTGATCTGGGCACGCTGCGCATCTCCCGTGAATTATATAACGAAGCGGAACGCTTCCAGGAAACAAACTTCCGGGCAGGAGGCGCTAGGGAAACCGCCACATCGAAATCGAAGAGGTTCTCCTTCAAAGCGCCTGTCCGAGAAAAAACTGTTTTTTCGGACAAACTCCCCCGCAACCCCGGCTTTACGCCCATCGAGACCTTGGGCAACCTAGGAACACCGCCTTACACGGCGCCGGAGGTGATCCGCTGCCAAACCGGTTGGGGAGACGGTCGTCATGACCAACGGGCCGACCTGTTCTCCTTCGGCGCCACCCTTTTTGAGGCCGCCACGGGCTACCCGCCCTTTACGACCGGAGATGACAGCGAGGAGAACATCCATGCGCTGATGGAAAGGGTGATTAACACCGCCTTTCAGCGGCCGGAGGAACTGGGTTTGTCGCTGGAAGCGGCGGGCGATCTGTCGCGGCTGCGAGAATTGCACCGGAGCGGGCGGGCGGCCGTCACGCCTCGGGGGCTGAACCCGTCGCTCTCCGAGAAAGTAGAGGCTGTCATCCTCCGCTGCCTGGAAAAGGATCCCGAACGCAGGTACCCGGCAGTCCGGTTTTTACTCGAAGATATTGACAGGAGCCTGCCGGAACCCTCGACCTGAGCCTAAGACAGCGCCTGAAGAAGGAGCGGGTGGCAGGTTACTTATAGCGGCGAGAGTGATCCGGCGATTCTGGAGACAATGGATAGATGAAGAAATTTTTCAATTCATGAAACGTCATTTTCGTCCGCTTTCGTGTTAGCATGAGGAAAACCAACCCGGTAGGAGGGACTTGTTTCCATGCCCCATGAATGGCAGGTGATGACGGCCATCGGAATATTCCTGCTTTCCTACGGCCTGATCATCTCCGAAAAGATTCACCGCATGACGGTGGCCCTGTTGGGCGCCGTTGTCATGCTCCTTCTTGGCATCCTTTCTCAGGAGGAGGCCGTCCATGCCGTCGACTTCAACACCTTGGGCCTCTTGATCGGCATGATGATCATCGTCGGCATCCTGCGGCGCACGGGGGTCTTCGAGTATTTCGCCGTCAAAGCCGCCAAAGCGGCCAAGGGGAGCCCCGCCGGCATCCTGATCCTGCTTAGCATCGTCACGGCGGTTGCCTCGGCCCTCTTGGACAATGTGACGACAGTGCTGTTGATCGTTCCCGTCACCCTCTCCATCACCGACACCTTGGATGTGGACCCCGTACCCTTTCTCATCGCCGAGGTGTTAGCGGCCAACATCGGCGGGACGGCCACCCTGATCGGCGATCCGCCGAACATCATGATCGGCGGCGCTGTGGGGCTCAGCTTCAATGATTTTGTTTTCAATCTAGCGCCGATTGTCCTCCCCATCATGGTGGTCACCCTGCTGCTCCTTAGGTGGATTTACCGGCGGGAACTGCAGGCAGACGATGCCAGCAAGGCCCGGATCATGGCCCTTGACGAGACGGAAACGATCAAAGACCATGCCCTGCTGCGCAAATCGGCGCTGGTGCTGGCGCTGACCATCCTAGGTTTCATGTTGCATGGCCTGCTCCACCTCGAATCGGCCACCATCGCCTTGGCTGGCGCCGCCTTTCTGCTCCTGATCACACGGGAAGAGCCGGAGGATATCCTGCTGGCCGTCGAGTGGCCGACCCTCTTTTTCTTCATCGGACTGTTCATCATCGTCGGCGCTCTGGAACACGTCGGAGTCATCCGCTGGGTCGCCGAGGCCGGTTTGCGCCTGACTGGCGGCGCTGTGGGACCGACGACGATCCTCATCCTCTGGCTCTCAGCCATCGCTTCGGCCTTTGTCGACAACATCCCCTTTGTGGCCACCATGATCCCCCTGATCAAGGCGATGGGTGAGATGGGCGGCATGGACACGATGCCCCTCTGGTGGAGCCTCGCCCTGGGGGCTTGTCTCGGCGGCAACGGCACGATCATCGGCGCTTCAGCCAACGTCATCGTCGCCGGGATGGCCGAAAAAAATGGGATCGCCATCTCCTTCATCCGCTTCATGAAGGTGGCCTTCCCGCTGATGCTGGTCAGCATCGTCATTGCTCATATCTACCTGTGGTTGAGGTATCTCTAATGAGACATATCGCTGATACGTGATAGCACGAATCCATTTCTTCCACGGCCTCAGGACTTCAAAAAATGAGACCCAGGTCCCGTAAGAACCGGGTCCCGGGTCCGATGCACTTCTGTTCTCCAACAGTTATGATCAAAGTGCCTTCTTTCAATACCCATCTGCGTAGCCCGACACGTGTCGGGTTTTTTTTTATGTCTTCTCACAGAGAAAGCCCTATAGGAATCGTAAAAAAGAAGGATGCCCCGCCGCCTTCCCGGTTTTCGACTCCGACCTGACCGCCATGGCTTTCTACGATCGCCTTGACGATGGCCAGTCCGAGACCGGTGCCGGGTGTCTTGCGGCTGCGCGACTTTTCTCCCCGGTAAAAGCGTTCCCAGACGCGGTTCAGATCGGCTTCCGCCAGCCCCGGACCGCTGTCATCGACGGAGAAGCGCACCGATTGCCCCTGCGCGGCCAGCCCCAAAGCGACCTCGCCGCCGGTTGGCGTGTGGCGCAGGGCGTTATCGACGAGGTTGATCAAGGCCTGGGTCAGCCGGTCCGGATCGGCGTGAATCATGGGGAGGGCGAGATTACCCTGACAGGCAGGGCAGGTCAAGCGGATCTGCCGCTCTTCCGCCGCGCCGGCCAGTTTGCGGGCCACGCCGTTGATCAACGCCTCCGGGTCCACGGCTTCTCGCTTTAACTCGAAGTAGCCTGATTCCAATTGGGCCAGTTGCAGCATATCCTGGACGAGCCGCTGCATCCGGTCCGTTTCTTCGAGGATGATCTCGGCCATCTGGCGGCGATCATCCGGTGTCTTCGCCATGTCGTCCCGCAACGCCTCGGCGTAGCCCTGGATCAGAAACAGGGGGGTGCGCAGGTCATGGGAGACGTTGGCCGCCAGGTCGCGCATGCTCTGCATCCCCCGGGCCAACTGGTCGTTCTTGTCTTCCAACTGCCGCAGGCTGATCGAGAGCTCGCTCGACAGGGAGTTCAGCGTCTCTCCCAAACGACCGATCTCGTCGTCGCCCTCCACCGGCGCCCGGTGGTTGAATTCGCGGCGTCGCATCTGTTCCGCCGCCGCATGCAGCGCCGTCAGGGGGCGGGCGACTTTCTTCGAGAGCAGATAGGCGACCAGCGCCGAGAGCAGCAGGGTCAAGGCGCCGGCGCCGAAGACCCAGGCGCGAACGGCCGCGATAGTATCGTGGATGGGTTGCAATGCCCGGAAGGCGAAGACAACCCTGTCTACGTTGTCACCCGCCCGGTGTGGAACAGCGACGGAAAGGGCGGGAATATCGCCGGCGCCTCTGGCGGGAAACCCGTTGGCGGCCCCGAAAGCGGTCAGCGGAGCCTGGCGGATGACGATTTCGCCGCCCAGCAAACGCTCCTTTTCCTGAGGCGTCAGTTCAATCCGGGTCAAAGCCATGCCCATCCTGGGCGCGCCGCCGTTTCCCGAATCAGTGATCTCTGAGGCGCTTCCGTCTCCTTCTGCAAAAGGGGGACAGGTCTCCTGACCGGAACCAGAACCGCCGCCCATCCGCCAGGCGCCCCAGCGAAAACGAGGACCTCCTCGCGGAGACGGTCCGGTCGCAGCGCCCGGCGGGGAGGCCGACATCCATGGCGGACCTCCATAGGCGCTCAGCACGTCGGTCACATTCCCCTCGCGATCGCAGAGAAGGATCAAAGCGTCCGAATCGGCGGCGATGGCGATGGCCAGCCGTTTCGCTGTCGCCGGGTCTTCCTCCATGGCGACGAGACTGGCCTGGGCGACGAGTTCGTCTGTTTCCCTGTGAATATAGTAATCGGCGAAAAAAGCGGAAAAGAGCCACGCCACGACCAGCAGAAGGACCAGCGAAAAGCTGGCCAGCGTGAGCCAGAACTTACCGACGATGCTGCCTGTGATTTTCATGGATTAACCTCGAATTTATAGCCGCTGCCGCGAACGGTGCCCACATAGCTCGCTACAGCGGGAGAGAGGCGGGAGAGTTTTTCCCGCAGCCGGCGAACATGGGTATCCACTGTCCGGCTGTCGCCGGCAAATTCATAGCCCCAGACCCGGTCGAGGAGCAGATCACGGCTCAAAACCCTGCCTGCGTTCTGGGCCAGGTACAGCAGCAGGTCATATTCCAGCGGCGAAAGGGAGAGCGTTTCGCCTTTGACCACCGCTTTGCGGCCTTCCGGATAGAGGCTGAGCTCAGGAAAATGAAGACCCTTCTCCGTCGCCGCCTCCTGGGCGTCGTCCCTCTGCGGCGGCGTCGATGAACGCCGGCGAAGCAGGGCTTTGACGCGCAGGACGAGTTCTCGGGGGCTGAAGGGCTTGATCACATAGTCATCGGCGCCCAATTCAAAGCCCAGGACACGGTCCGATTCCTCTCCCCGGGCCGTCAGGATCAGGATAGGCACCTCCGAAAACTCGCGGATCTTGCGGCAGGTGGTCCACCCGTCGAGGCCCGGCATCATCAGATCAAGGATGACCAGGTCGACCTTCCCTTGTCGCAGGATCTCCAACGCCGGACGGCCTTCTTCCGCCTCGACGACGCAAAAGGACTCCTGTTCAAGAAACAGGCGCAACATGCGCCGGATTTTCTCTTCATCTTCCACTAACAACACGGTAGTATCCTTGTTCACCGGGTTACACCTCCTCTGCCTCTTATTTTACAAATAATTCTACGGCAACGCGATGTTCTTGAAGCAATCTCCCATCAGTATTATAATTTTGACGAAAAAAGAAAAAAGGAGAGTTTAGACTTGAGAAGACGACAAATCTGCGCCATTGTTCTTTCTTTCCTTTTTGTAGCGCTCCTGGGCGGTCTTTTGCCGGCAGGCGGAACCGGCCTTACGAGCGCCTGGGCCTCCGACTCGCCCTATCCGGGCATCTTCAACTGGCCCGTGCCCCGCATCGCCAAATCAGCCGGACCGGCCATCGTGTCCATCACCAACATGGGCGAGAGCATCAGTGAAAAAATGGTGGAGCAATCGTCCGGCTCCGGCGTGATCATCGACGCTGAAAAAGGCTATATCGTCACCAATAACCATGTGGTGGAAGGGGCGCAGGCCCTTCAGGTGGGACTGGCCGATGGGCGCGCCCTCCAAGGCCGCATCGTCGGGAGAGATGTGCGTTCCGACTTGGCTGTCGTCAAAATCGACACGGACAACCTGACAGCTGTTCCCGTGGGGAATTCCGATTCCCTGGAGGTGGGGGAACTGGTGGTGGCCATCGGCAACCCGCTGGGGAAAGAGTTTGCCCGCACCGTCACCCACGGGATTGTGAGCGCCCTGGATCGAACCCTGGAAGTGGATGACGTCCGCTTGAAGGTGATTCAGACGGATGCGGCCATCAATCCCGGCAACTCGGGCGGCGGTCTCTTCAACTCGCGGGGAGAGTTGATCGGCATCAACAGCGCCAAGATCGGCCTGAAGGGGGTCGAGGGGATGGGTTTTGCCATCCCTGTGAATGTGGCCAAACCGATCGTGCAGCAGTTGATCGCCCAGGGCTATGTGGCCCGACCCTGGCTCGGCGTTGAGGGCGTCTTTATCACCGAGGCCGCCTCTCAGTATTACGAATTGCCGCAGGGCTTCTACATACGAAAGGTGAGTTCCGGCAGTCCGGCGGCGGCGGCGGGACTCCGGCGGGGTGACATCATCACGGCCCTTGACGACAACGGTTTCAGCAGCGCCCGGGAGTTCTCCAACCTGATCGCCGCTCATGCCGTAGGCGATAAGATCAACCTGACCGTGTTCCGCAAGGGGCAGCAGATCACCCTAGAGGCAGCGCTGACGCAACTGCCGAGATAGTCCGACAAGACAGGTTTCTAAAATTAGGATAGATTAGGATAGAAATAGGGTAGCGAAAAAGCGGAAGGGGCGACCTTCCGCTTTTTCCGTGGGATCAATTTGCCGGTTGTGTCGTCGCTGGTCCGCCCATACAGCCGCCTGCGCCGGGACCAAAACCGCCCCGTCCGCCGAAGCCAGGACCACGGTTGCCGAAGCCGGCCATTCCGCCGTTTTTCAGGCGGTACTCGGCCATCTGGTCCATCCGTTCCTTCATTTGCTTGCCTTGTTCCGGTGTCAGTTGGCCAAACTCGACATACTTGTCGATCATCTGCTTGCGCAGGTCGATCATCTGCTTGTGCATCTGGGTGATCTCCTGCTGCTGCGCGTCCGTCAGCGCCGCATAGGCCGTCGGCAGGGCCACCGTCAGCGCCAGCATGATCGCCACGGCGATGACCCATTTTCTTCGCATCATTCTCGCACCTCCTAAGTTTTTCAGGTCCTCTTTCCTTGATCCTAGTATACCCCCGCAATTTGTCGGCTCAGTAACGACCTTGTGACAGTTCTGTTACAATTGAACGCGCTGTTTGCCCGTTGGTTCTGTGTGTCGCAACAGGGTAAGGCGAGCTGGTAAATGTAGGTGTTTTGTGGAAGAAATGTTCATGTTCCGTCTAAATTGAATTTGTTTTCACAAACACATAAAATAAAGATGAGCCCCATGTTGAATCGAGGTGGAGACAGATGATTGGCAAGCTTGTTGTGACACTGCTTTCCGGGGCGGCGGCCTACTCCTATGCGGAGAAAAAATACAACCAATTGACGGAACGCAAGATCGTAGAAGGATTGCAGTTGCTCCGGCCTGTTGTGACGGCCCTCTGCGAGAATGAACGCAAGCGCGTCGGCGTCGAATGTTCATCGGCCCGCTGAATATCAAAAAGACAGAACCAACAGACCGGCGTCTTCGGACAGCCGGTCTTTCGCCATTTTTTACGCGGCAGTTCGCAGGCAGGCCAGCCCATGGTATACTGAATGACAAAAGGAAGGTTTTGGAGGAGGGAGCGCCGGTGCGCCTTGCTGATGTGGATTTGAAAGCCCGCATCCCTGAAAGGGAGTATGAGGAACGGCTGCGCAAACTGCAGTTGGACTTGCTGAAATACCAGTTTCGCATGATCGAGGAAAAGGTGCCCGTCCTCCTCGTCTTCGAGGG
The DNA here is from genome assembly GCF_009877425.1 of Heliomicrobium undosum. Classification (NCBI taxonomy): domain Bacteria; kingdom Bacillati; phylum Bacillota; class Clostridia; order Eubacteriales; family Heliobacteriaceae; genus Heliomicrobium; species Heliomicrobium undosum. The sequence goes on from NZ_WXEY01000029.1 coordinate 20,291, forward strand.
ATGGGACGCCGCCGGCAAGGGAGGCGTCATCCGGCGCATCACCGAACAGATGGATCCCCGGAACTACCATGTTCATCCCATCGGCGCCCCGAGCCCGGAGGAGATGCGTCATCACTACCTGCGCCGCTTCTGGCTTCGCCTGCCCAAAGCCGGCGAGATGGGGATTTTTGATCGCAGTTGGTATGGCAGGGTGATGGTGGAACGGGTGGAAAAGCTCTGCCCGAAAGAGGCCTGGAAGCGCGCCTACGCCGAGATCAACGAGTTTGAAAAGATGCTCGTCAGCGACGGGACACTGTTGATCAAGTTTTTCCTGCACATCTCCCCGGAGGAGCAACTCCGCCGTTTCCGCGACCGCGAGACCAACCCCTACAAACGCTGGAAGATCACCAAGGAGGACTGGCGCAACCGGGACAAGTGGGAGGAATACGAGGAAGCCATTGAAGAGATGCTGGAAAAGACCCATACGGCCTTAGCTCCCTGGCACCTCATCTCAGGGGAGCAGAAGAAATGGGCCCGCATTCAGACCATGGAGGTCATCCTCGATCATTACAAGCGGGTCTTCCGCCAGGGCAAGGAGTGTATCGCCACAGGATGTCATCGATAGCCATGTCACAAGCGAAGCGAAGAGAAGTGACCATCTACACAGACGGCGCCTGTCTCGGCAATCCTGGACCAGGCGGCTACGGCGCCGTGCTGATCTATGGTGAGCATCGCAAAGAGCTGTCCGAGGGGTTCCGGGACACCACCAACAACCGCATGGAGATGCTGGCGGCCATCAAGGCGCTGGAAGCCTTGAAGGAACCCTGTCAGGTCGTCTTGTACAGCGATTCGCGTTATCTCGTCGATGCTGTCACCCAGGGCTGGGCCAAGCGCTGGAAGGCCAACGGCTGGATGCGCAACAAAAAGGATCCGGCGCTGAACGTTGACCTCTGGGAGCGGTTGCTCCAACTGTTGGAGCGCCATCAAGTCGAATTCCGCTGGGTGAAAGGACATGCCGGAAATCCGGAGAACGAACGCTGCGACAAGTTGGCTACCACCGCCGCCGCCCGTCCTGATTTGCCCCTGGATGTGCGCAGGTGATAAATCGAATCCCTTTCTGGGCAAACTGACAGCAAAGGGAGCCCAGGAGCGTGAGCCTGATGCGCGTCAAGTGGATGTGGATCGCCGGAGGCCTCGGGTACCTGATCCTTCTCTACAGCGCCATGAATCTGATCATGGGGTGGATGCTCTCCGGCATATAGACACAAAAAAAAATCACCTGTCAGGGTGATTTTTTTGCGGCAAACAGCGTGCAGTCACTGTCAGTCCCCCTGTGAACAGAAGCTACATAAAATGGAAACCAGGGACGGGGAAAGGGGGAGTCGTCCTTGGTGAAAGTGATCATTGACCCCGGCCATGGCGGGTTCGATCCGGGGGCGCTGGGACCGACAGGCTTGCGGGAGGCTGACGTCAATCTGGCTGTGGCGAAACGGGTGGCTAACTTGCTGTCGCCGTCGGTCCAGGCGGTGTTGACGAGGGACGGCGATACTTCGCCAGGCACAGATGTGAACACCGATCTGCAGGCCCGGGCGACCATTGCCAATGGCGCCGGCGCAGATTACTTTGTCAGCATCCACTGCAACGCCGCTGACAGCCCGGCGGCCAATGGCACAGAGGTCTACTGTTACAAGTTTGGCGGCAAAGGGGAGCAACTGGCGAGGGCGATCGCCGGGTTTTTGGTCCCCGCCCTGGGATTGCGCGATCGCGGGGTGAAAGAAGCCAACTTCTATGTCCTGCGCAGAACCGTCATGCCGGCTGTCTTGATCGAACTGGCTTTTATCACCAACACGGTTGAAGAGTCACTGCTCCGTTCGCCCCTTTTTCAAGCCAAGGCGGCCGAAGCCATCGCCCAGGGGATTCGCGCCTTTCTCGGGATCAGCGATCCTGTCAATGGGGGGAACGAAGCACCGTCTGGTGAAGAACTGCCAAGTGAAACACCCGGTTCCGGAGGAGGGACGCCGATGCCGGCTCCAGGACCTTTCAAGGACGTTGCCTTAGATCGCCCGACAGCCGCAGCCATCGCCAGGGCCCTTGAGCGCGGTCTCATCCGCGGCGACAGCGACGGCCGTTTTCGCCCTTCAGACCCGCTGTCGAGAGAAGAGGCGGTCCTGTTGATCGATCGCACCACCGACTACCTTTTGGCCAAGGTCAAAGCGGCAGGGATCAACATCGACGAATAGAGCCTTTTCCGCTACCGCGGCGGGTTGGGAATGATTCCCGTCAAAACGAGGATGTAAAGGACCATCGTCAGATAAAAGGCGCCTGCCGCGCCCATCTTCCAGGGGGTTTGGGAACGGAAGCCAGGGATCATCGTCAAAATGCTGCTTTTTTCCGGCTCACTTTGGGGCCGGGCTTTTTTTTGATTTGCCATGGGAGATCTCCTTCCTGCCGGACACCGGATCATCGGGCTGTCCGAAACGGTATTTACCAAGAGAATATCATACTGCGCCCAGTCAGGATAGGGTGGACCTTGTTTCGCCTTGAATAGAATGGATAGAAAGGGATATCGAAAGAAAAACAGCCGCTGCGGCGGCGGGGGAGTGGGGCCGTTGGGCGTGACAAAAAGAATCAAATCGGGGAATCTGCTGCCTGACCGGATGGACGATATCAGCCTGCCGCTGGAAAACGCCCGCCGATTGAAGCTCAACCGGCTTAACGTGCCCCTCCGTGTCGATGTGCCCGATCCCCGGTCAGCCGAGATGTCCCTGCACCCGCAGGCATTTGATCAGGCTGCCAAGGCGATGGAAGAGATCCGCCAGGCCGGACTGGCCGCTTTTCTGGAGCCTTTTCCCTGGGTCCAGGCCGGCGGCCTGGCCGAGACAGCTTGGGATCCCGGCGATGTGAACGCCTGGTTTGAGGAATGGGGCAAGATCTGCCTCCAGGCGGCCTACTTTGCCCACCAGGAAGGGATCGACACGCTCGTCATCTCTGACGGTATCATCCACCTGGAGCCTTATCCCGAGCAATGGATTGCGCTGATTGAAGATATCCGCAAGCTCTACCGGGGACGCATCACCTACCGCACCCAGTGGTGGTACACCTCCTGGGCCAATCCCGTCTCCTTCCTGGACTATCGAAAAAAGCTGCAAAACCCGCTCTTCGGCAAGCTGGACTTCATCTCCGTCTCCGCCTACTTTGAACTGACAAACCGGGAGGCGCCGCCCGAGAAGGAACTGATCGACGCATGGCGCCGTTCCACCCGTTATTTGCGCCGGCAACCCATCGTTGAGCAGGTGAAAGAACTGCATCAACAATGGCGAAAGCCGATCTTTTTCGGGGAAGTGGGCTATGTGGACCGCGCCGGCACGAACTGCATGCCATGGAGCGCCATTCCGTCAGAAAAAGAAAACCTGCAAGAGCAGCGCGATTGTTTTGCCGCTTTTTTTCGAGTTTTCTGGCATCAACCTTGGTTCCTAGGCGCGTCAGTCTTCCAGATCCACATGCCCGAATCGCGCTATTACCCGATGGGCAGGCCGGCGGAAGCCGTCATCGCCGCCGCGCCGACGGAGGTTTCCGGGAGCGCATGGACAGCCGGTCTGCGGGATTTGCTCAACCGGTTGTAAAATCAAAAAACACGATTTTCGCCAATAGGGAGAACGAGGGGATAAAGGGGATAACAAAAGAGGGGATAACACATGCGATACAAAACGTTATTGCTGTTCTTTGCGTTGATGGCGCTTCCCCTGGCGGCGACGGCTTTCGGCTTTGACCTGAAAGGCGTCGTCGAGTGGATGCGCGCCCAGGGTCCCTGGGCCTTTTTTTTCACCGTCCCTGCCCATATCCTCCTCAGCATTTCACCGATGAGTTCCGATCCTGTGGCTCTCACCAACGGCTTTATCTATGGGACCGCCCTCGGCGCGGCAGCCAACTGGCTCGGTTCCATGGGCGGCGCTGTAGCCGGATACTGGCTGATCCGCCGGAGCGCCGAGGAGATCTCCCTGCCGGAGCACTTTTCCAAGCTCCCCCGCTGGCTGCGCGACTTACCGGTCGCTTCGCCCGTATTTCTCATTGGCGTCCGGATGATCCCCTTCATCGGCGGCGATATCGTGAAGTTCATGGCGCCGTTATACCGGGTGCCCTTTGGCCGCTATCTCTGGACCCAGGCCGTGGCTATCGCACCTTGGGCGGTCTTCCTCGCCGCCGTCGGCGCCGGCGTGTCGCTTTTAATCGGACAATAGCGATAAAGGTTTGCGCTACGCCCCGGAGGGATGATACCATAATAAGGACTACCGAAGTATCAACGATCATCCGGGAGTGGGAACCGTGAAAATCGCTATCGCTCAGTACAACCCCGTCGTGGGAGACATTGCAAACAACCTAGCCAAAGCTGTCGACGCATGGTCCCGCGCCGCTCAGGCAGGGGCCTCTCTGATCGTCTTTTCCGAACTCTACTTGACAGGATACCCGCCGAAAGACCTGCTGGAAAAGCCCTGGTTCATCGACCGGACTGAGGCGGCCCTGGATGAACTGGTCCGCCTTTCCGTTGATTACCCGGATACGGCCATCCTCATCGGCGCACCCCTGCGGTGGGACAACCCTGCCGGCAAGGGGCTGGCCAACGCCGCATGGCTCATCGGCGGGGGGAAGGTGCTGCACCGTCAGGCCAAATCGCTCCTACCGACCTACGATGTCTTTGACGAGGCCCGCTATTTCGATCCCGCCCCCTCTGTAGTTCCTGTTCCCTTTGGCGGTGAATTGCTCGGCATCTCCGTCTGTGAAGACGCCTGGAACGACCCCGAGTTCTGGCCCCAGCGCCGCCTCTATGACCGCGATCCTATCGAGGAATTGGCGCGGCAAGGCGCCACGGTGCTGATCAACATCTCGGCCTCTCCCTTTGAGATGAGCAAGGAGGAGACCCGTTACCGGCTGATCCGCAGCCATGCTGTCCGGTACGGCATTCCCTTCGTCTATGTCAACCAGGTGGGCGCCAATGACGAACTGATCTTCGACGGCGGCAGCATGGTCCTCGACCGGCAAGGGGAGCCCATGGTCCTGTGTCCGGACTTCCGGGAAAATCTTCTCATTGTCGATTTGCATGAGGCGAACCGAGATGAACCGGAGGCGCCGGCGTCCTTTGTCCCCCAGGACCGGGTGACTGCTGTCCATGACGCCCTCGTCCTCGGCATCGGCGATTACCTGCGCAAGTGCGGTTTCACCAAGGCTGTCGTCGGTCTTTCCGGCGGCATCGATTCGGCCGTCACCTGCTGCCTTGCCGCTGAGGCGCTCGGCGCGGAAAACGTGCTCGGCATCTCCATGCCGTCGCCCTATTCCTCTATCGGCAGCGTCGAGGATTCCCGCCTTTTGGCGGCTAACCTGGGCGTTCCTTTCAAGGTGATCCCCATCGCCGACATCTACCACGCCTATCTCTTCACCCTGGAGGAGCATTTCGAGGGCCGGAAGTCCGATGTGACCGAGGAAAACCTCCAGGCGCGCATCCGCGGCAACACGCTCATGGCCTTCTCCAACAAGTTCGGCCACCTGCTCCTCTCGACAGGCAACAAGAGCGAGCTGGCCACCGGCTATTGCACCCTTTACGGCGATATGAGCGGCGGCTTGAGCGTCCTCTCCGATGTGCCAAAGACGCTCGTTTATGAACTGGCTGAGTATATCAACCGCGAGCGGGAGATCATTCCGCGGATCATCATCGAAAAAGCCCCTTCGGCGGAACTGCGCCCCGGCCAGAAGGACCAGGACACCCTGCCGCCCTACCCGGTGCTCGACGCCATCTTGCAGTTGTATATCGAGGAAGGGCAGTCGGCGGAAGCCATCGTCGGGCGCGGATTTGACGCAGAGACGGTGCGCTGGGTGATTAAGACGGTGAACCGTAGCGAGTACAAGCGCCGCCAGGCCGCGCCGGGGCTGAAGGTGACGTCCAAGGCTTTCGGTGTGGGCCGCCGGATGCCGGTAGCGGCTAAATATTAAAAGTCAGACATCGAGTCAGAACACAGAAACCCCGTGCGTTTTTCAGGAAACGACGGGGTTCTGCACTTCGCCGGAGCAGGAGGTAGAAAATGAAGCATTTCTTTGGAAGGTCGCCGAAATATCGCCAGTGGGTCAGTGTATTGATCGCAACGCTCATACTGGCGGTGATGACAAGCCCCTTTGCCGCGCTCGCTGCCGACGCCAAGTCTTCCCCGGCGACGCAGATCCCGCCGCTGTTCACCGACGTGTCAGGCCATGACCCCGATTATGTTTTCATCAATTATTCCCTCAAGCGCGGGATGCTCAACGGTCTGCCTGATGGTTCCTTTCACCCTGATGAGGGGTTGACGCGCGCCCAGGCGGCTTTCTTGCTGGCAAAACAGATGAACCTGCGCATGGAGGGGATCGGCAAATCCCCCTTTCCCGATGTGCCTGCCGACCACTGGGCCGAGCCGGCTATCGCCGCTTCCAGCCGCGCCGGAATGCTGAAGGGCTTTGAAGACGGGACATACCGTCCCGATGACCCGTTGACGCGGATCCAATCGGTTGTCCTGTTGCTGCGGCTCGAAAAGACGTCGCTTCCGGCGGTGAACCGGAGCTTCACCGATATCCCGGCAGACTACTGGGCGCGAAACCAGGCGGCCGTTGCGGTCGAAGCCGGCATGGTCAGCTTGCCGAATGGCAGCAGCGATTTTTCGCCTGACAGCACCTTTACTCGGCGGGAATTGGCCCGCGCGCTAGCGATGTTGTACACGCTTGCGCCCTCCCTGCGCCAGGCAGAACTGCCCATGAAACTGGTCGTCAAGGAAGGGAAGACGACCCTGACAAGCGGTTCTGCCTCTACTCAGGTCAAGACGGAGTCTCCCGTCAAGGCTGGAGACTCGATCGCCGTTGAAACGGGAAGCGCCGAACTTCTCTTTGACGATGGGACTGGTTTTCTCATCAAAAAGGGCACCCGGATGACAGTCAAAGAGGCGAGGGGCCGCGCCTACATAAAAAACAGGGGCATCCCAGGCATCTCTGTCGACTGGCTGCGCATTGAGATGCCTGAAGGTCATACCGTTGGCGTCCTGGCGACCAATCGCATCCTGAGCAAGACCGGTGCTTCACCGGCGGCCATGATCCGGCCCGATCTGCGCCTGGCAGCAGCCTCGGACGATGTCCTGGGGGAAGCGCTGCTGCGGTTGCGGCTCGCCGAGGACGGGCAAGGCGCCGGCGACGAGGAATGGTGGAAGGTTGCCTCTGAAGAAAAGACCCGCATCCAGATGGATATGGCCTGGGGGGTCGCTGCCGTACAGGGAACCCGCTTCGCAGCCCGTGGCGCCGGCGACGGCGGATCCTTCAGCGTGATGGACGGCAGAGGAAGCATATCGGCGGCCGGACAGTCCTTTGCCGTTCCTCCCGGTCTGGAAACGACCGTAGCCGCGCCCGGTCAACCGCCGGCACCGCCTGCGCCGCTTTCGCCGGCAGCGATTGAGAGCTTTGTGGCAGCGCAATCCTTCTTGACCCAACAAGCTGCCCTCACCGTGCAGAACCAGCCGGCGCCGGTGGCCCTGCCTCCTGCGTTGCAAGCGTCCCTCACCCCGACGGTGGCGCCGACGCCGGTTCCACCAGCAGTGCCGCCCGCGATCCAGACGCTGTACCAGTCGATCAACCAGGTGGAAGCAACCGCTGCCACGTCTTTGTCCAATAACACGGTCACGCCCTCCTCTCCTGCGGCGCCTTCCGCGCCAACGGCGTCCACTTCGACGACGCCATCTACTTCGAGGGGTAGCGGCGGCGGTGGCTCGAACGGCGGAACGCCGGTCGAAGTGATTACCTACGATGTAAGCGTAACCTCTTCACAGAACCAGGTCACCATTCAAGGGACGTTGAAACGAAACAATAATGTGCTTCCGAACACAGACGTTACCCTCCGCGTCACCGGGTCGAACGGGACAAATGTGCTCTTTGACCAGACGATCACCGACGCTTCAGGACACTACTCCTTCCAGGAAAACCTTGAGCCTGGCCTTTACACTATTTACGTGGGCGGGGTGGGTAGTCCGCAATCTGTTCAGCATAGGGTGTTCCAGAACATGACCGGAAGCGGAACGGAAATGGATCCCTTTGTCATTTACACGCTGGAAGGGCTCAACCGGGTGCGAGACAACCTTTCCGCTTATTACCAACTTGGAGCAGATATCGATGCTGCTGCGACAAGCACATGGAACGCAGGAAGCGGCTGGTTGCCGATCGGTACAGCAGAACAACCTTTTACGGGGAAATTCAAAGGAAACGGTCACAAGATCAACAATCTATTTATTAACAGAGAATTGACGGACAACGTGGGTTTATTCGGGTATACTTCCGACGCATCGATTGAAAGACTTGGATTGACCAATGCCTTTGTAAAGGGCAATGATAGCGTAGGGGTGCTTGCCGGTTCGCTGCTCCAAGATTCTACATTAAATCGTTGCTACGTAAGCGGATTCGTTTACGGAAATGAGATGGTCGGCGGCTTAATCGGCCAAGCCTATCAAAACGTCAATGGGTCTGTTTGCGCGATTCAGGACAGTTATGTGACAGCGACTGTATTCGGCGCGTGGAAAGTCGGCGGTTTGATTGGCAAAAACCAACAATATGACGTGAAAAACTGTTACGCTTCCGGTTCAGTCAGTGGCCAAGAGTTCCTTGGCGGACTGATCGGTTATAACGATAGCGCCACCGTCTCTAGTAGTTTTGCCCTTAATGCTGCCTTCGTTAATAATGGCACTGAGTCAGCGCCGTCTTTCGGTCGGATAGCCGGCTCCTCGTCCGGTACATTCGTGGACAACTACGCGCTTGAGTCTATCGCCCCGCCCACCCTGACAATGGGTTCTATGACATGGAGCCCAAATTCAACTGGGAAAGATGGAGCGAACCTCTCTATTGCTTCCGCCTCCCAGTCAAGCTCCTATATCGGATGGGACTTTGCTAATATTTGGGCGATAGGGACTCCCTATCCCGTCTTGCGCAATTAAAGGGGGCCGATCATGGACCATACCTGGATTCGCCACGCCCGGGAGGAAAAGGGGCTGTCGCTGCAGGAAGTATCCCGGCTCTCCGGCGTCTCCGTATCTTACCTAAGCGAGATTGAGCGGGGCGCCAAACAGCCGGCGCCTCGCATCATAGAAAAAATCTCCGCCGCCCTCGGCTTGAAACGGGAAGAAGGAAACCCTGAAGGGGGGGAGATCGGTCTCGGGCAAAAACTACGCTTGCTCCGGGAGGAGCGTGGGCTTTCGTTGCAGGAACTGGCCCGGCTGGCCGGCGTCTCCATAGGGACGTTGCGAGAGATCGAAGTGGAGGGGGTCCGCCCCAGTGTCGACACCTTGCGGACTTTGGCCGATCACCTGAACGTGTCCATTCCGCAGTTGATGGGATCGCTCACCGCCATTGCCACTCGCCTGCGCAGCATCCGGGAACAGTTGGGATTGACCCAGGCCGAGGTGGCGGAACGGGCCGGCGTCTCGCCCGGTCTTATCGGCCAGATCGAGCAGGGAAAGGTGCAGCCCTCACTGCGCACCATCGAACGGGTGGCCGAGGCGGTCGGTGTGACGCCCTGCTACTTCCTGGTGCCCCAGCCTTCTTTGGAGAACCTGCTGCCGGTGCTGGGCGATGACTTGATCCGGCTGCTGGGGGAACCGCCGATCCAACAGACGCTGCGCATGATCTACGATCTAAATGAAGCAGAACTGCGCTTTCTCTTCGGCGTTGTCCGGCTGATCAAGCAGACCGGCCTGGTCGGCAGTCGGCGAATGCTCAACGAGGAAGCCTGTCTCCAATCTATCGAAGAAGAAGGGATCGAAGCATGAAAACGCGCCCACTGGGCCGGCTCGGCTGGCCCGTATCCTTTATCGGACTCGGCGGCATCGCCATCCAACGGCTCGACGACGAGGCGGCAGCTGCCGTCATCCGCGACGCCTTGGCGGCGGGCGTCAATTTTATCGATTCTGCCCGCGGCTACACGGACAGTGAGCAGAAGATCGGCCTGGGGATCCGGGGGATCGCCCGGGACTCCTTTTTCCTCGCCACAAAAAGCATGGCGCGGACGGCGGAAGGCCTGCTGGCCGATATTGAAAAAAGCCGGTCCAACTTTGGCGTCCAGACGATCGACCTCTACCAGTTGCACAATGTCAAGGACGACGCCTCCCTGGAACAAGTGCTCGGGCCGGGCGGGGCGCTGGAAGGGGCCGAGGAGGCCCGCCGGCGCGGCTGGATCAAGGAAATCGGCATCACCGGCCATGTGACGTCGGTGCTGGAAAAAGCCATTGCCACCGGTCATTTTGCCACCTGTCAGTTCCCCTACAATATCATCGAAACCCGGGTCGAGGAGCGGTTGTTGCCGGCCTGCGCCGAACAGGAGTTGGGCATCATCGTCATGAAACCCCTGGCCGGCGGCGCGCTAGGCCCTGAATGGGCGGAGCAATCGCTGCGCTTTTTCCTCGACAAGCCGGTGTCGGTCGTCATCCCCGGCATGGATTCCTTCGACCAGGTTACGGCAAACTGCCGCGTCGGTCATGAGGGGCAGCCGTTGACGGCAGAAGAGACGACCCAGGTGCGGGAGTCGCTGCGTTCGCTCGGCGAGCGTTTTTGCCGGCGCTGCGAGTACTGCATGCCCTGTCCCCACGGCGTCAACATCCCCCTTGCTTTTCTCCTCCACGGCTACTGGACCCGCTACAACCTGCAGGGCTGGGCGCAGGAGCGCTACGGCGCCATGGGCATCAAAGCCGACGCCTGCCGGGAGTGCGGTGTCTGTGAGACCCGTTGCCCCTACGACCTGCCCATCCGGGAGATGCTCAAAGAGGCCCACGCCAATCTGGATGATCCTGGCGTAAAGCAGGAAAAATAGGATAGATTGGCGAATGGATTGCACTAGAGAAGACGAGTACTGAGGAAGACAACAAAAAACGAGAAAGGTGGTATCTTCCCATGTTCAAGTGTGGCGTATGTGGCTATATCCATGAAGGGGAGGCGGCGCCGGAGCAGTGTCCCAAATGCGGGGCCCCTAAGGAAAAGTTTGCCGCCCTGCCGGAAGAAGCGGCCAATCTGATCGAGCGCTCCCGGATCACCAATGACATTCACGTCCAACTCCTGAGCCTGCTGGAAAACATCCAGTTCCTCGCCGAGGAAGGCCGCGAGGAAGACCTGGATCCCGGTTGCAACAAGCTCTTCGACCGGCTTCGCCAGTCTGCTGTGGAGTACCGCCAGTCGATCAAGGCGGAACTGCAAGGGCATATGAATAAGGGCAAATGGGGTTAAAGGGCGGGAACACCTGCGTGACGCCGGTCCCTGCTTCCAGCATCATTTGATCAGCGAAGAGGCTGTCAGCGATAAACTCGATTTACAAAGAACTTGATAAACGAAGAACCCTCCTGACGTTCTATCCGAAAAACGGAAAGAGCAAGCGGGAGGGTTCTTTTTTTTACATAACTTATTTCCGCTGAGGGAAGCTAGAGGATGAGGTGAGCATTTCGATGAGCCACAAAAAAGAGAATGACGACCTGCGCACCCATCGCCAGATCGATCGCTTGCGGTGGGAAACGGCCAAAGAAATGGGCGTCAACGAGCCGCTCGACAACAATGTGGAACTGGGCATGGCCCGCGACGGCCTCGAAACCTATGTGCGCCAGCAGATGGTGGAAACAGCGGAGCGGGCTCTGGCGGAGGAAGGGGAGCGCAAAGCGGCGCTCAACGAGAAGGACAAAAAGGACTAGTCATCCAGCCTGGCATAGACCGGCAGGCTGACGGAAACGCTACAGTGTAGCATTAGTGGAGGAGGAATAGCCGATGGTTGATATCGAAGGCTTCCGGGAACGATTGGCCCAGCGCATCGAAGAGGGGAAACAGCACGGGATCTCTGACGAGGTCATGCGAGAGGGCATCGTCAACCTGGGCGACATTGCCGTCCATTTTTTCAAGGCCGACAAGCCCGAAGAAAAGCTGATGAAGGAACTCTGGGAAGTGAGCACGGAAGACGAAAAAAAAGTGCTGGCCAACATTCTGCTCCGTTACGGGAAACAGGCCCTGCACTGATCCCTGGAGGGTTCCTGCCCGGCGATATCCTGCCGGAATGAAAGACAAGCCGCCGATGGGGAAACCCTTTCGGCGGCTTGTCTGTTTATTGCAAGATGCGATTGTCTAGCGAAGGGGGATGTTGTCGTAAGGCTGCAAGGCGCTGATCTAGTGAAGCTTTTCTCCGTTCTTTGTGTTGCAGGCGGGACATTCGCAGTTATGGCCCTGGCCGGTGACGGATGCGCCGGCGCCCCCTTGTCCGTCAGCGCTTTGGGGGGCTGTTGTCGTGGTTATTTGATCGGCGTCGACAATCTCCACCCGATCAAGGGTGTCTTTGACACGGGCCTTGATGGCATCCACATATTCACGGCGCACACGGGCCTGCTCCGTCTTTTCTACCTCCGTCAGACCCTCCGGGGTCCGGCTCTTGCGTGACAGGTAGTTGATCCGGTCAATAAGTTCCTTGGTGATGGACAAAGTTCCTTCCTCCTTAATGAATAAGGGTTTATGGCATTGCTGTCGCCATGCATAGATGAATCATACAACAAAATGACAACAATAGCCTAATTTTCTTTTCTTACAA
>NZ_WXEY01000030.1 GCF_009877425.1 Heliomicrobium undosum
CTTATGTTTATGCGCCTGCGTGTGCCTCTGCTTTCTCCGATTTCCTTTTTCTTTTTTCGACAGCGCCTGTTTCTTCGCCCTATCAATCTTGTTTTTTCCCGCCCGCTCTGCCTATAATGGTGACTGACCTCCTCCGTGGCAGCGGGGGATTTTTTTTAGAGGAGGCCCAACGGTGCGGAGCAAGAGAAAGAAAGCCTGGCCCTTCGGGATCCTGGCCATCATCGGCATCATCGCCGCCGTGATCGCATTCCAAACGTACCAGCAGGGGTTGGAGCCCCTAGAACCGGGAAACCGGCAGGAGATCGTTGTTGAGATCCCATCCAATGTGACCGCCCGGGATATCGGGGACATCTTGGAGGACAAAAAGGTGATCCGCAGCAGCCGGGCCTTCGCCAACTACGCCCGCGGACACGGCGGCGAGTCCCTCAAAGCGGGTGAGTATACGCTCAGTCCCAGTCTCTCCGTGCCCGATATCTTGAACCTGCTGATCGAAGGAAAGACCCGCCTGTACAGCTTCACCATCCCCGAGGGCTACACGACGCGCCAGATCGTGGATTTGCTCGCCGGCAAGGGACTGGTTGACCGCGACGCCTTTCGCAAAGCCCTGGCCCAGACGCCGATGGAGTATGATTACGTAAAAAAACTCCCCGCCAATGAAAACCGCCTGGAAGGGTTCCTCTTTCCGGCCACCTACCGCATTCAGCGCGACACCTCGCCGGAAGAGATCGTGCGCATGCTCGTCAGCCGCTTCGACCAGGAGATGACCCCTGAGGTGCGGGCGCGGATGAAAGAATTGAACATCGGCGTCCGTGACACGGTGGTGTTGGCTTCGCTGATCGAGAGGGAGGCCCAGAAGGCGGAAGACCGTCCCGTCATCAGCGCCGTCTTCCGCAACCGCCTGAACAAAGGCATGAAACTGGAGGCCTGCTCGACGATCCAGTACTTGCTGGGCCAGCCGAAGGCCAAACTGTATTATAAGGACTTGCAGATCGAGTCGCCCTACAACACCTACAAGTATGCGGGGCTGCCGCCAGGCCCCATCGCCAACCCGGGCAAGGCCAGCCTGCAGGCCGCCTTGTACCCGACCAAAACCGACTACCTCTATTTTGTGGCCAAAGGGGATGGCTACCATCAGTTCAGCCGCACCTTCAACGAACACCTCCAGGCGGTTGCCAAGTATGGGAATTGAACTGCTCGCGCCGGCCGGCAACCCGGAGAAACTGGCCATGGCCCTTCACTACGGCGCCGACGCCGTCTACCTGGCCGGCAAGGAACTGGGTCTGCGCGCCTACGCCGGCAATTTCACATCTGAGGAGATGGCCCGGGGCATCGCCCTTGCCCATGAACAGGGTAAAAAGGTCTATGTGACGGTCAATATCTTTGCCCACAACCGCGACTTCGCCAACCTGCCCGCCTACCTTACAGAACTGCGGGACATGGGCGCTGATGCCATCCTCGTCTCTGACCCCGGCGTCTTCGCTGTCGCCCGCCGGACCGTTCCCGACCTGCCCATCCACATCAGCACCCAGGCCAATGTGACCAACGCCGAATCGGCCCGTTTCTGGGCCGACCAGGGCGCCAAGCGCATCGTTCTGGCCCGGGAACTCTCCTTGGCCGAGATCCGAGAGATCCGCCAGGCCGTCGACATCGAGTTGGAGGTCTTTGTTCATGGCGCCATGTGCATGTCCTACTCGGGCCGCTGCATGATCAGCGACTACCTGACAGGACGGGGCGCCAACCGCGGCGAATGCGCCCAGGCCTGCCGATGGAAATATGCTCTTGTCGAAGAGACACGGCCCGGCCTCTACCTGCCGGTCGAGGAGGACGAGCGGGGCTCCTATGTCTTTAACGCCCGGGACCTCTGCCTGCTTCCCGACATCCCGGCCTTGATCGACGCCGGCGTCGACAGCTTCAAGATTGAAGGCCGGATGAAGAGCGTCCACTATGTGGCCACCGTAACCCAGGTCTACCGCCGCGCCGTCGACAGCGCCCTCGCCGCCCAGGTTGCCGGGCGGCCGTCGCGCACGTTAACCTCCTGGTGGGAGGAACTGGCCAAGATCAGCCACCGGCCCTATACGCAGGGCTTTCTCCATGGTCCGCCGGGCCAGGAGCCCGATCTCCCGTACCGGCGCGACTATGATTTCGTCGGTGTCGTCCAGGCCTATGACGCCCAGAAGCGCGAAGCCGAGATCGAGGTGCGCAACCGCATCCGCCTCGGCGATATCCTGGAACTGGCCGGTCCCGGCGCAACGCCCTTTTTGACCATCGTCAACGAGATGCGCGATGACGAGGGCAACGCCATCGACAAGGCGCCTCGGCCCCACCAGCGCATCCGCATCCGCGTGCCCCGTCCCGTGGCCCCTCTCGATCTCGTCCGCCGTCCCAAAGACGGCGGCGAGGACTCCTTCCTGAAGGTGCGCATCAACCCCTCCCACATCTTTTATCTCGACATTATCCTGGAGGGTTTCGGCCACCTTGGCGTCCCGACAACAGTCGACAAGGAAGCCGGCCTCGTGCTGATCCGGACGACGCCGGACACACGGGAGGAAGTCATCCGGGTGCTGGAGAGCCTGCCCTGGCCCGCCGTTTGGGAAAGGGAAGAGGATGAAATGCTGCCATCTCCGCCAAACTAACGGCGGAGGTGACGTTTTCATGCAACTGAACACCCGGGACTTCCTGATGAAGTCGCTGCTCAATGAACAGGAACTTGTCCGCGACTACCAGAAGTTTGCGCAGACGACCGAGGACAAGGAAGTGGCGAAAATCTTCTTGGATTATGCCGAGAAGGACGCTTTGCGCGCCAACCAAATCAAGGACATCCTGCAGAACAAATACGGTCTCGATGCTGACGAAAAGTGATATTCAGGCAAAAAGAAAGGCCCCGGCGAACCGGGGCCTTTCTGCATGATTAACGATAGATAGGCCAGAGCAAGTGACCCAGGTAAAAGACCAAGCCGATGGCGAAGACATGCCAGACCCACCAGCCGGTTTTGAGGAATTCCCAGGTGGTGCCGTTCAACACGTTATCGCTCTTGCGCTCGATGTTATTTTCCACTCCATCATTCTCCTTCCTTTTACATTTATGCCTAGCATAACCCGACGAGCGTTTTTTTACTCATTCTACAATAAGTTAGGTTTAGAGAAAAAAATCGGCAATTTAATGGAAAAATAAGGTTGACTATGTAGAGTATGGACAGTATAGTAAAGATAAGCGGATTATTGTCGAAGAGGGTGGAAGGAGGAGGGTTCGTGAAATCGACGGGAATCGTTCGGAAAGTAGACGAACTGGGCCGGGTTGTCATCCCGATGGAACTCCGCCGCGTCATGGGCATCGCAGATAAGGATGGACTAGAGATCTTTGTCGAGGAAGAAAAGATCGTTTTGAAGAAGTACGAGCCCGCCTGCGTTTTTTGCGGCAGTGCATCTGATGTACATAACTACCGGGGAAAAGCCGTCTGCAAGGAATGCGCGGGGGAAATGTCCAAATTTGTCTCCTGAGTCGTCACAATGAATGATTCCCGATGGAATCGGTCGAATCGGCGGGGTCGGCGATCAAAAAAGCGGTGGTGACGCTTCATGACGTTTTATAACGTTTCATGATGCGCACCGCCGCTTTTTTGATCCTTCGCCATGTCGATAGGAGCCGTGTCCCTTTTTACGCCGAGAGCCGCCAGCCAGAAGGCCAGGGCGGCCAGCAGAGAGGCCCAAACGTCGCTGGGCCAATGGGCGCCCAGATAGATCCGGCTGATTCCCACCAGCAGGATGGGGAGCAGCGTCACCGCCGGCGGCCGTGAACGGCCGGTGAGGGCCATGAACAGCGCCGGCAGGATCAACGCGGCCCCCAGGGTGTGGCCCGAGGGAAAGGACGCCGTCGGTTCATAGACCAGCGCCGCGGCCACATCCGGCCGGGCGCGTTCGAAAAAGGACTTCACAGGATGGTTGAGCAGCCCCCAGGTCAGCAGCGCGGCGAACAGAAGGGACAGTTGTTGCGGCTGTTTGCGCAGGTAGAAGACGACGGCGGCCGCCAGCGCGGCGGGGAGAAGAATCTGCGCCGAACCCAGCCAGGTGATGGCGCCCATGACGGCGTCCCAACCGGGAGAGCGCCACGAGTAGAGGTAAAGGGACAACGACCGATCCAGGGGAGCGGCCCAGTCGAGGGCGGCGAGGAGCGCGCCGTTGAGAAAAAGGACAGTCGCGCCGGCGGCCAATCCGGCGAAGAGCGGGAAAAATGACGGTATCTCAACCAACCCCCATAATGCGATGATGTTTGATGAATCTTTTCGCCGCCGCCGCGCCGGGTTCCTTCGGAAATTCCCTTGAGTTCAATGGAACATACGTGCTAATATGGAAGCGGAGGTGGGATGATGCAACTCACACCGAAAGAACGGGAAGTTTTCGAAGTCATCCGAAAAAATGTCCGTGAGAAGGGGTATCCGCCCAGTGTCCGCGAGATCGGCTTGCAGATGGGGTGGGCCTCCAGTTCGACGGTGCATGTTTACCTGAAACGTTTGGAAGTGAAGGGCTGGATCCGCAAGGATCCGACGAAGCCCCGGGCGATCGAGGTGCTTGCCGATCGGCAGGAACGGCTCGAATTGGGGAGCGGCGCTTTTGGCATAAGGGCAACCGCCGGCGTCTCTGAGGAAGAACCCCCTGTGTATACGACCAATCGGACAACCAGCCGGACAACCGACCGGCCGACCAGCCGTTCGACCGATCCCTTTCTGCAAGTTCCTCTGCTGGGTAACGTGGCGGCCGGTTCGCCCATCCTGGCCACGGAATACGTGGAAGACTATTTGCCCATCGCCAAGACGATGCTGGGGGAAGGGGAGTTCTTCGGCCTGCGGGTCAGGGGAGACAGCATGATCGATGCCGGCATCCTGCACGGCGACACGGTGATCGTCCGCAAACAAGCCCATGCCAGCAATGGGCAGATCGTCGTCGCCCTGATCGATGAAGACGCCACGGTCAAGCGCTTCTTCAAGGAAGCCGATCATGTGCGATTGCAACCGGAGAACAGCGCCCTTGAACCGATCCGGGTGCGTGACCTGTCGGTCCTCGGCAAAGTTGTGATGGTCCTGCGCAATGTCCATTAAACAATGACGAGTCATCAACGATGACAAGTCATAAAACGATGACGAACCATTAGGCGTTGACGAAACAATCAACCATCGTAAAACGGAAAGAGAGCCGCCGTTATTCACGGTGGCTCTCTCTATAAACCGTTTGTTTTTGACGAGGCGTTCTCAATATCCCTTTTCGCGGTTAGCGGTCGTTGTCCCCTTGTCAGAACAGGAGGCCTTGCAGGACTTTCACCGTCAGGTAGAGAAAGGCGAAGGCGCAGGCGCCGTAGATGATCCTTGTTTCACGGAGGGTGTCAGCCGATTCGAGCCACCGTTGCGTCCGGGTCGTAATGGACTCGGGGCGGCGCCGCACCGCAGGCTTGGCGGGAAATCGAGGGACGGCAGGCGCCCGGTGGGCCGCTGACGCCCGAACATAACCGGTTGCTTCCATGGTTCCACACGCTCCTTGGAACTGATGTTCTAATGACAGCATATAAAACATATGTTCCAATGTCAATAGGGCAACCGGCATCCTTGGCGCTTTTTTGAGGATTACTATGTTCATGGGGGAAGTCATGGCGGGAAGACTGACAAGAACAAATCCGGAAGACGAACGGGTGGCTATTGAACTGACCCGGGGAAAAGGCGGGAAAATCCTTTTCGGCGACCAGTCGGTGCCCTTGCTCGTGGCGCGGCGCAAGGGGTTGCGCAACCTTAGCCTGCGGTTGACCGCCCAGGGGCTCGAGGTGCGGGGGCCGGCCGCGTTGACCGGTGATCAGATCCGGGAGGTTCTGGGACGGAAGGGGAACTGGATCGTCCGTCACTGGCTGCGTCTCCAGCAGGAGAAGGAACGTCTCGCCCTGGCCGCCGAGGCAAACCGGGTCTTTTTTCGAGGCGATCCGATTGACATCGTCGTCATCACCGATAATGCCCCCGTTCCGGCGGAAGGCCCGGTCAAATTGGCGGCTGGACGGCTTTTTATCTGGTTGGAGTCAGAGCGCAAGGGGCAGTGGCGGCCTGTGGCCGGCGAATGGATGCGCGCCCAGTCGGAGGCGCTCATCCCGCAGCGGGTCGGTGAAATCGCAGGGAGGCTCGGTTACGCCTATGGCAAGGTCACCATTCGCGATCAAAAGACCCGCTGGGGGAGTTGCTCGTCCAAGCGAAACCTCTCCTTCAATTGGAGGCTCGTCCTGTTCCCGCCGGCGGTGATGGATTACGTCATCGTCCATGAACTCTGCCATCTGCAGGAATTGAACCACTCTGCCCGCTTCTGGACCCTGGTGGAGCGGCATGTGCCCGATTACGCCCTGCACCGGCGCTGGTTGAGAGAGCGCGGGCGGGAATTCTCCGCTCCCCTCGAAGCTGAACAATAAAGAAGGTTTTGGGCTGGACTTCCAGACCTATTTTACCGGCGCAGGGTTTTTTTCCTGAGGCGCTTTTTTTCCTGCTTGTGCAGGGGTTGGCACATTCGTAGCGAAAATAGATCTGTTGGAAAAGATGCGTCATGTTTTGGGACAGGCCGGGGGTAGGGGGGCCGCGCGTGCGCTTTGAAGAGCTGATTGAAAAACTGAAGGCCGGAGAAACCGACGGATTGCGCCTCGCTTACGAGCAATTCTACAGGTCGGTGTACCAGGCTGCGTTCTTCATCCTCCGCGACCCCGGCCTGGCGGAAGATGTGACCCATGATGTTTTTTTAAAGCTGGGGGAACGGATCGGGCAACTCCGCGATCCGGCGAAGCTGGAATCCTGGCTCTGCCAGATGGCGGTCAACTCGGCCCGGGACCTTTTGCGACGACGCGGCCGCAACGTCCTTTGCGCCGAGATCCGCGATGAAGGCGTCGCCATCGCCGAAGGATCCCCAGAAGCGGCGACGGTGAAGCAGGAACAGTGGTCCATCGTCCGCCAATGCATCAGCCGGCTTCCACCCGATTACCGCAGTGTGATTTATCTCCGGTTTTATCTCGATCAGAGCATTGAACAGATCAGCGCCACCTTGGACATCCCATCAGGAAGCGTCAAGTCCCGTCTCAGCCGGGCCAAGCAGCGAATTCGACACTGGCTGGAACGGGATGGACAGGAAAAACGTCTACAGGATGAAGAGGACATAGACGAACCGACGGCTATTGCCAAGATTGTAAAGTCAGGAAAGGAGATTACATAACGATGAGCGAGACGATGGAGAAGTGCCCCATTTACGCCCACCTGGAAAGCCGCTACGCGCCGGATATCGATTTTATCAAGAACCGCTACGGCGTCCCCGATTGGCAGGCGATCTGCAACGAGGTTTGCCCCAACGTGCTCGGTTACTATGAAGGCACCGCCGATGGCCGTTGCGCCATCCGGATTCGTATGCTCCGCATTGAAGACTAAGGGTTGACATCGGGACGGAGGTTGAAACCGCATGAACACACTGCCTGAGCGGTTTCTGGATCGGCAAATTGAAGAGGCTGTCCACAAGATGGTGACGGAAGCCCCTGTTCCGCCCCTGGAGGAATCCTGGGCCCGCCTGGAGCAAAAACGGCGGGAGCAGGCGCCTTCACAGCACCGGCAGCCCCGGCTGGAGCCACAGCCGGAGCAGCCACTGTTGGAAGAGGTGCAGGTGAAACAGCCACAGCCGGAACAGCGGCCTCGTCCGCTCTTTTTCCGCTGGGCTGCTGTCGCTGCGGCGGTTTTGGTGGTGGGGGGCGTCCTGTCTTTTCAAGGAACCGGTTCCATGACAACAGAGATGAGAACCGCCGGCATTGCTGGAAACATCACACTCGATAAAGCGAGTGCTCCCGCCTTCACGATGCAGCAACCTTCCTCCGTCAAACCCGCCGCACCGCCGCCCGCCGCCGACAGCCCCATCGTGTCGGATAGTTCTGCGACTGTATCGGAAAGTTCTGTGACTCCTTCGGAAAACGCCTCTGCCTTCACCAGACAAGCGGCGCCCGTCACCGCCGGCCCTGAGCCGGTAGACACGACGCAGCGGGGAAGCGTAAGGGAAACGGTGGCCGCGGCAAAACCTTCGTGGATGGATATCGCTTCATTGCCAAAAGAAGAGCGGCGGATCGCCCTGGCCGTTCCGGCGAGGGGAGAAGATGCGCCGCGGTTGCCGGCGCCTGCCGAAAGCAAGGCGAACATGGAGAGCGCGGCTGCTTTCGCCGCTCCGGCCGCCCTTCCGGTTCCAGCCGATGTAACCGATTCAAACGCTCCGGATACTTCAACAGTCTCCATCACATCCATCACCTCAGCGCACAATCAGCCCGGACCTGTTGTCACCTATCTTCCGCCCGGGTACACCCTCCTGGTGTCCAAACAAAGGGAGACGGTCGAGCCTGCCGCCTCCACGTCGCTTCGCTACGCCGGGCCGGCGCCGCATTATTTCAGCCTGACCGTCTCGGCCGCGCCGTTGCCGCCTGAGGAAGGGACAATCCAGGCTCAACGCGACGTCGATATCGCCGGCGCGCCGGGGAAACTGGCCCTCTTTGCCAAGGGATTGCTCCGCATCGAATGGCGCCGTGACAAGGCATTCTATACACTGACTGGTATTCTCCCGGAAGGGGAGGCGGTCCGCATCGCCCAGTCGGTCCGGTAGAAATACAAGCCTGCTCATGAATACAATAAACAGTAACTATTACTGTTTGACACGGTTTGTTTTTTGAGGCACAATAAATCCAGGCAGCATCATGGCCTTTCGTTGACACCGATGCGCCGAGGGAGGAACGAACAAATGCGACCCGTCAAAGTCAAGGACGATATCTACTGGGTGGGCGCCGTCGACTGGGACCTCCGTGATTTTCACGGCTACCTCACCCAGCGGGGTTCATCCTATAACGCCTACCTGATCATGGACGAGAAGATCACCCTTGTCGATACGGTCAAATCCTATCTCGTCGAAGAGATGTTGGACCGCATCGCCCATGTCGTCGATCCGTCGAAGATCGACTATATCATCTGCAACCACGTGGAGATGGACCATTCCGGCGGCATTCCCCGGCTCATGGAACTGGCCCCCAATGCGACCATCATCACATCGCCCAACGGCCAGCGGGGGTTGAAGGCCCATTACAAGCGCGATTGGAACATGAAGGTCGTCAAGACGGGGGACACGCTCAGCCTCGGCAAGCGCAACCTCTCCTTCGTGCTCACCCAGATGGTGCACTGGCCCGACAACATGGTCGCCTACATGCCCGAAGACAAGATCCTCTTTTCCAACGACGCCTTTGGCCAGCACATCGCCTCCATGGAGCGATTCGATGATCAGTTGTCCTATCACCTGATCATGGAGGAGGCCAAAAAATACTACGCCAACATCGTCCTTCCCTATGGCGCCCAGGTGCAGAACGCCCTTCAGGCCCTTGCCGGCCTCGAGATCGACGTCATCGCCACCAGCCATGGTCTCCTCTGGCGTTCCCACATCCCCGAGATCCTGGAGGAGTACGGCAAGTGGGCCGCCAACCATACGGAGGAGAAGGCGTTGATCATCTACGACACCATGTGGGAGTCGACGAAAAAGATCGCCTACGCCATCCAGCGCGCCTTCGAGCACAAGGGCATCGACTCGAAATTGTTGAACCTGGACAGCAACCACATGTCCGACATCATGACTGAGTTGATCACCGCCAAATACGTCTGTGTCGGTTCGCCCACCCTCAACAACAACATGCTGCCCAGTGTGGCTGCCTTTTTGACCTACCTGAAAGGCCTGGCGCCGAAGCACCGCGTCGGCCTCGCCTTCGGCTCTTACGGTTGGGGCGGTCAGAGCGTCTCCCAGATCGAGGAGGCGCTAAAAGCAGCCGGCTTCGATATGCTGAAACCTGTGAAGGCGCAGTACATCCCTGATGAACGCGCCATGGAGGAGATCACCGCCCAGGTCGAAGCCGTCGTCGGGGGATAGCGGAAAACGCGATAATTGAAGAAAAACGAAAGCGCCGGCGACGTTAAGCGGAAACCGGCCTTCATAAAGTTGAAAAAAACGTCCCTGCCGTCTTTCGGCAGGGACGTTTTTCATCAAGAGACATAGACCATATCCGTCAACAGCATCTCCTTGTTGGCTGAGGTAAGGTCGACCGCCAGCAGCGTGGGCAGGCTATCCTGCTGGGCGGCGGGGGGCAACCGCCTGATCTTGGGGCGGAAGGGGGGAGCGGGCTCCGTATCGACGACGACACCGATCTCTCCGTTGGGAAACTGGATGCGAGAACCGATGGGGTAGATGGCAATGCTCTCGGTGATCGCCGTGACCACTTCCGGGTTGAACCAGGAGCCGGCCAGATCATGGAGGACTTTCAGCGCTTGGTGAGGCTGAAGCAGTTTCCGGTGGGGCCGTTCGTTGACCAGCGCGTCATAGACATCGGCAACAGCGAGAATCTGGCCCAGTTCGTGGATATCGTTCTTTTTCAGGCCCCGGGGGTAGCCGCTGCCATCCCAGCGTTCGTGATGCTGGAAGGCGCAGTGGCTGACGAGTATGTTCAGGAACCCGTTTTTCCGGATAAACTCAAAGCCGTTTTCCGGGTGACTTCGCACCTTGGCCTGCTCCGCCTCGGTCAGCGGTCCGGGCCGATTGTAGTCAAGGCCGGGAATAAAGAGGTAGCCGACGTCATGGAGCAAGGCCCCTAAAGCCAGGTCCTTCAGCCGGAGGGGTTTGAATCCCATGGCGAGGGCCGTCTTAACGGCGAGCACGGCCGTATGAAAAGCATGGCCGGCCAGATACATCTCGGGAAGGCGCATATCGATGAGATGGATGGCAGAACGACGATTGGTCGCCAACTCGGAGACGATCGCCGACGCGAGGCTGTCTAATTTTTGCACATCCAGCCCAGTTTTCTTTTTTGCTAGCCCCTCGAATTGCTGGTGAAGGAAGAAGATCCCCTCGGCGCGGATTCGCTCGGGAATCAGCCGGGGGACCGGCAAGTTCCCAGCAACAGGATCCTCCACATAGATGAAGGGCAACCCCAAATCCTTGAGGCGCGCGATCGTTCTTTCCGTCAATTTGACCCCCTCGTTGAGCAGGACCCGTCCGTCCGGAAAAAACAATGTCTGCGCCAGCACCAAACCGGGAAACACATGTTGCATGTCCACAGGAAG
Organism: Heliomicrobium undosum; assembly: GCF_009877425.1. Lineage (NCBI taxonomy): Bacteria > Bacillati > Bacillota > Clostridia > Eubacteriales > Heliobacteriaceae > Heliomicrobium > Heliomicrobium undosum. The sequence continues at coordinate 11,127 of NZ_WXEY01000030.1, forward strand.
CATAAGCAGTTAACCCTCTTTCAAGCCGACCTAGCGAGATATATTGCCTCACATTAATTATAAATGCTTTTACACTAATTGTTAATTATCTTTATAGGGCGTATGAGAGACTTTTCGCTTCATGACGACGAAAAAAGTCCTTTTTGGCCGAACACAGGAATATTTATATAGTATGGACAAGCCGTCGCTTCCCGCTGTAAAAATGTACCGTCGCCGGGGAACGTCGCCCTTGCCGGAAGTAAGGCATAAAGTGAACGGTGAAAGGCCGGTTGACACCCCGGTTCCGTTCGCAACGTCTGCCAGGCCGCAACAACTCGGAAGAGGAGAGGTGTTATGATCCAGGAAATCACGGTTCTTCCAGGTCGAGATAAAACGGGGGAACTGGAGAACTTTTCCGGCATCACCCTAAGAGCTGGAGAGACCCTGTCCATCGTCGGGCCCACAGGCAGCGGCAAAACCGCCTTCATCACCGACATTGAATTGCTGGCGCAGGGGGACACGTCAACGCGGCGGCATGTTTTGATCAACGGCGGAGAGCCTCCGGAAGAACTCCGCTACAACCCCGCCATGAAACCGATCGCCATGATCACCCAGAACACGAAATGCTTCACCGACCTCACGGCAGAGGAGTTTCTCGAAATCCATGCCCGCGCCCGGAAGATCAACGAGCGGGGCATCATCGACAAGACGATTGAGTTGGCCAACAAGTTCACGGGCGAGCGGATCCGGAAAGAGACCAAGGTGACCATCCTCTCGGGCGGGCAGACCCGGTCGCTGATGATCGCTGACGCCCTATTGATCGGCGCCGCGCCGATCATCCTACTCGACGAGATCGAGAACGCCGGCATCTTCAAGCAAGAGGTCGTCCGGCTGATTCAAAACACCGGCAAGATCGTCATCTTTGTCACCCACGATCCGGTCATCGCCCTGCTGACGCAAAAGCGGGTGATCATGAGCAATGGCGCCGTGCGCAAGGTCATCGATCAGAATGAGTCGGAGGTTGGGGCGGCGCAAAACCTGATCGAACTGGATAAACGGGTCGGCATCATCCGGGAGAAAATCCGAGCCGGCGATATCATTACGAAAGAACTGATCAGCGTCAATTTTGGGTAAGCGGGTGATGGATAAATGAAACTGCTGGTGATTGCCGGACCGCCTTCGGCAGGTAAGACGGCGCTGACTAAACAGATCGTGCGACGATTCAAAGACGAGATGAAGATCGCCTACCTGAAGATCGACGTCGTTAAAGCTTTTGAAGACATTGAACTCCAGCGCGAATTCAATATCCTGACCAAAAAGGTCTACTCGGGCGACCTCTGCCCTGACCATGCCGGTGTGATGGTTCTCGGCGACGCCATCGAATGGGCGGAAAAAAATGAAGCCGACCTCTTTATCGTCGAAAGCGCCGGCCTCTGCCTGCGCTGCTCCCCCTATCTGAACCAGGGGTTGGGCGTCATCGTGCTCAGTTCCATCTCCGGCATCCACGCGCCGGAGAAGATGGGCGCCATGGTCGCCCTGGCCGATATCGCCGTCGTCACCAAGATCGACCTCGTCAGCCAGGCGGAGCGGGAGGTTTTTATCCAGAAGATCAAAGAGGTCCATCCACATATCGTCCTCATGGAGACGAACGCCCTGCAAGGGACATCGTTGAACCGTCTCTACCAGTTGATTGCCAAATCGGAGGAGATCGACAAGCACAACCTGGTGCTCAAGGGCAGCCCGCCCATCGGCACCTGCACCATCTGCATCGGCAAGAAGGAGATCGGGTGGAAGCACCACTTCGGCGTGATCAAGAAGCTGGACGGCCAGATCGCCGATTACTTGTACCGGGGTGAATGACATGAACCATTCCTGGTTGCCTCCGGGGAAAAACTGCGGTCTCTGCGGCGAGAATAGCTGCCGTTCCTTCATCCGCGCCGTCCACGGGCAGGAAAAAACCTATGAAGACTGCCCCTTCTATGATGAGAAGCACCACGCCCGCGCCGCCGCCGACTGGGAGTTGGAAGCCGACTATCCGGAACGGGATGTTCTCGGCCATACCTATGACTTTGTCCTGCAGCCCTTGCCCGGCGAGATATCGGCGCGCAAGATCGTCCTCCCCTTCCGCGGCGACCTGGTGGAGAAATTGGAGATCCGCGAGGGAGATCTGGTGTTGGGCCGGCCCATGGGCGCCGGCTGCCCCATCCCCCATGTGCTGCGAGTGATCGAAGCCGATCCGCTTACCGGATTGCTGACCACCTGGGTGGTCGGTCCCAAGTTTGCCCGCGACGGCCAGCAGGAGGTAAAAAATGTCTCGGCGTATCATATGATCGGTTTTGAGGGGATTGCCACCGCGATCCGCAAGGATCCGACGATCGGTTGCCGGATGACCTTCCTGCCCGGTTTTTGCATGATGTGCCTCAATCATACGGGACTGGTGAATATGGTGCTGGAAAAGGCAGAGGGTCCCCATATCCGGATCGAGGATGTGCGGATCCTGGCCACGCGGGACTGGGACTGAACGAGAACAGCATATTTTTGCAGGGGGGATGGTTCCTCCCTGTTTTTTTTGTAAAATCTGCAACTTTTTTTTATACTGCTGCGTCTAGTCTCTGGAGGCGATCATCGATGAAATACAGGGTAGGTCCAAAAGCCGGCGCGCTGCTGCTGGCAGGAGTTGTCTTTTTCTCAGGCGCCGTCGCGCCGGCTGTCTTGCCCATGATCACCGCGTCCCCGGCCTGGGCCGGTGAGAAGACGTCTGTTCCCGCTGACGCCCGCGGTCATTGGGCCGAGGCGCAGATCGCGGAAATGGTTGCCCGCGGATGGATCCGCGGCGATGAACAAGGACTCTTTCATCCCGAAAAAGCCATGAGCCGGGCGGAGTTTGTCTCTCTGCTGGTGCGGGTCTTCGAATTTCAGGTGGTCTTCATCAAAGCGCCCGATGTCCGCGATGTGGCCGCCGATGTGCCCGGCGACGCCTGGTATGCCGGCGACCTGATCCAGGCGGCCCATACCTTTTTGGCCCTTCCCGACAAGGCCTTTCATCCTGAAGAAGAACTGACCCGCGAGGTGATGGCCGAGTGGGTCTGGGCTGCTTACCGGCATAAAGGGGGCAACGTCGACGCCACGTCTCCCCTTGAGGAAATCCCCTTTTCTGACAACGGCGCCATTGAACCGGCGTACCGGGAAAGTGTGGGCGCCGCATCGGCCGTCGGGTTCATCAAAGGCGATGAAGAGGGGTATTTTAAACCCAAGGCGACGGTCACGCGGGCGCAGGCGGCAGTCATCGTCAACCGTGTGGCAGAAAAGCTGTCGCCCCGAGGGGAATCGATCCCCTTCACACTGCACGGACGGACCGATTACGGCAAGTGGAGCACTCCCCGGCAAGCCGTCCTCATCCGCAGCGAGGCGGAGGCGCGGACCTTCGCTGAGCAGTGGCGCGACACGACGCTGGACATGCCTGTCTTATCCACCGATGGGATCGATTTTGCCAGCCAGGCGCTCATCGCTCTGATCGGATTCGCCAGTTCCAGTTCCAACCCGCCTCAGGTGACCGCCATGATCAGGCAGGGGAATACACTGACCGTATACCTGGAGAAAAAGACGGGGCTGATCGAAACGGCTGACATCACCGGCGCCTACCGGTATTACCGGCTTTCGAAAAGCGATGTGGAGGGCCTGGAGGCGGTGCGCGCGGAGCTTCGCCTCGTCCAAGTCAATCATTGATCATTCCGGCGCCTATCCAAAAGCCTGCAAAGGAGCGATCAGTAGAAAAACTGATCGCTTCGTCGCTTCGGACACTGGCATCCCATGACCGCATCGGATACAATAACCCTTGTCGGGTTTCGGCATTCGAGAATCCATAAGGAGTTAGGTCGACGTGCCCAGACGCGCCATCGCCATGCTGAGAGAAGCTAATTATACGTCGCTGAAGAGCGCCATGGGGAACTATTTCCTCGCGTCCGTGAAATTCCTGGCCTATCAATGGACCGGGTCATCGGCCATGCAGGCCGAGGCGATTCACAGTTTCAACGATGGCTGCGCCCAGGCGGCGGTCTTCGCCGGCTCCGTCTTTGCCTCCCGCAAACCGACCGCCAGTTTCCCCAACGGTTTTGGACGCCTCTCCAACCTGATCGTCCTCTTTGTGGCCATCTTCATGACCTACAACGCCGTCAAAGCCATCTCGGCCGGTTATTCGGCGATCCAGAACCCGCACCTGCCGACGGGTTTTTACTGGAACCTGCTCGTCCTCGCCGTTTCCCTCGTCGTTGACGGGATCGTGCTGGTGACGGCCATGAGAGACATTGCCCGTGAGGCGGAGGTGGAGGCGGAGGGGTTCGCCCTTTTCCGGCTGTCTCTGCAGAAATACCACCTGGCTTCGCCGGAGACGCGGCTCGTCTTTTTCGAAGACCTGCTCGCCTCGGTCGCCATCCTGGTGGCCATGGCCGGCCTGACGGCGACCCAGTTCGGCATCGTCCCCTGGGGCGACGGTCTGGCAGGCCTAGTCATCGGGCTGCTGCTGCTCGGCATCGCTGTCTCCGTCGCCTGGGAGAACGTCAAGGGGCTGATCGGCTACACGGCGCCGGAAGAGGTGGTCGATGAGATCGCCGAAACGATCATGGATGTGCAGGGTGTCGAAGACCTCTACGACCTGGATGTGGTGCGGGAAGGCTCTTATCTCGATGTGGACGGCACGATCGAACTGCCGGAGACCTGGTCGGTCGGTCAGGCGGAAGACGTGAAAGAGGAGATCCAGCGCCGGCTCAAGGTGATCTATCCGAACATCCACAACGTCACCTTGAGCATTCATGAGGATGATGAACTGAGCCGCTGGGGATCGCGCGATTTCGTCCGGCTGAAGCGCAAAAAAGTGGCCAACCGGCTTGTCAAAGCCGAGAAAAAAACATAGCGACAGGGGGAACCTTAGGAACCATGGGTGTCATTGTCATCGGGCATCGCAGCCCCGATACCGACTCCATCTGTTCGGCCATCAGCTACGCCTATCTCAAGGAGAAGCTGACCGGCCGCGAGTACATAGCCGCCCGGTGCGGCAATCTCAAACCGGAAACAGAATTTGTCCTTCGCCACTTCAACGTCGAAGCGCCTCGCGTTATCTGCGACGTGCGCTCCCGTGTGGCCGACATGCTCGGCGGCCAGGCGCCGGTGGCCATCTCGCCGGACACGCCCATCCGCGAGGTGGGCATCCTGGCACGCGACAAAAACATCAAGTCCCTGCCGGTCGTCGATGAGCGCAACCGACTCCTCGGCATCATCACCCTCGGCGACATCGCCCAGCGCTACCTGAACCTGGATGAACTGAACGACCTTGACCGGATGGGCCTCACCATCGGCGGGATCCTGCGCACCATGGGCGGCAGATTCCTCGTCCCGGCGCCCTTGGATACGAAGCTGCGCGGCAAGGCGATCATCGGCGCCATGCATGTGGAGACGATGGTCCAGCGCATCGGCGAAGGCGACACGGTCGTCACCGGCGACCGGGAGAACGCCCAGTTGGCGGCACTGGAGGCCGGCGCCGGCTGCCTGATCGTCACCGGCGGTCTCAGCATCAGCGAACGGGTGGAAAAGTCAGCCCGTCAAAAGGGCATTCCTGTGCTCACGGTGCCTTACGACACCTTCAACGCCGCCCGGCTCCTGGGCCTCAGCGCGCCTGTCAGCACGATCATGCGCCAGGATATGGTCTGCTTCCAGCCTGACGAGTTTGCTGACGATGCCCGCAAGGTCATGCTGGAGACGCGCTTTCGCAACTACCCCGTCATCGATCATGAGAAGAAACTGCTCGGCGTCATCTCCCGCTATCACCTGCTGGCGCTTCAGCGCAAGAAGGTCATCCTTGTCGACCACAATGAAAAGAGCCAGGCCGTGGCCGGTCTTGATCAGGCCCAGGTCCTCGAAGTGATCGACCATCACCGTATCGGCGATGTCCAGACGGGAGAACCGATCTACTTCCGGGGCGAACCGGTCGGCTGCACGAGCACCATCATCGCTGCGATGTATGAAGAGAACGAGATCGAGCCGCCGAAGGAGATCGCCGGTTTGATGACGGCGGCCATCCTCTCCGATACGGTGCTCTTCAAGAGCCCCACCTGCACCGCCCGGGACCGGCGGACCGCCGAGAAGCTGGCCAAGATCGCCGGCGTTGACCTGCAGGACTTCGGCCTCAAGCTCTTTACAGCCGGCTCCTCCCTGGAAGGCCGGACGCCCGAAGAGATCATCTTCCAGGACTTTAAAGAGTTTCACCTGGGTCCCCTCAAACTGGGCATCGGCCAGGTGGAGACGATGGATTACGACGGCGTCACCCGCATGCAGGAGACCCTGCTTGAGGAGATGGAGTCGATCCGCAAGAAAAAGGACCTTGACCTGGCCCTGCTCATGCTGACCGACATCATCAAGGAAGGGACGCGGCTGCTGGTGGCCGGCGAGAAGAAGGAGCCTGTCGAAAAAGCCTTCGGCGTGCCTGTCCAGGAACAATCGGCCTACCTCCCCGGCGTGATTTCCCGTAAAAAGCAGGTCGTGCCGCCCTTGTCGGCCTACCTGGGAACGTGATCGACCTTGTGGCTCCCCCTGTTGTCATCAACGGGGGGCTTTTTGTTTTGGTAAGGCGGATAGGGGTAGGAATGATACGCTATAATATACTGGACGTTCCGAGAAAGAGGAGAGACGATCCATGGAAAAAGAAAAAGCGCTGCCCAAGCGCCAGGACATCTCGGCCGAGTTCAAGTGGAAGTTGGAGGACATCTACCCTGCAGACGACGCGTGGGAGAAGGATTTTCAGGCCGTGCCCTCGCTTCTGGAAAAGATGACGGCCTTGAAGGGCAAGCTCCAGGAGAAGAGCGCCAACCTCCTGACGGTCCTGCAACTTCAGGACGAACTCGGCAAAATGCTGGAAAAAATCTTCACCTACGCCCGCATGCGCCGGGACGAGGATAACGCCAATCCCGCTTACCAGGCATTGACCGACCGCGCCGTCGCCCTGAACGCCCGGGCCGCCGGGGCGACCTCCTTCCTTACTCCCGAAATCCTGGCGATCCCCGATGACACCCTGCAGCGTTTCCAGAAGGAAGAGCAGGGCCTCGCCCTGTACCGCTTCCTATTGGATGACCTGAAGCGCCAGAAAGCCCACGTGCTGACCGCCGACGAGGAGGCCATCCTCGCCCAGGCCAGCGAACTGGGCCAGTCGCCGGGTCAGATCTTCACCATGCTGAACAATGCCGACCTGACCTTTCCCACCATCCGCGACGAAGAGGGTCGTGAGGTGGAGATCACCCACGGCCGCTACGGCCAACTGATGGAGAGCAAAGACCGGCGCGTCCGGCGTGAGGCTTTCCACGGCATGTACGGGACTTATAAAAAGCTGGAGAACACCCTGGCGACCACCTTCAGCTCCGCCATCAAGCGGGATGTCTTTTTCTCCCGCGTCCGCCGCTACCCCTCGGCCCTGGAAGCGGCGCTCTTCGGCGACAACGTGCCGAAAGACGTCTACGACAACCTGATCGGGACGGTCCGCAAGCACAACGACGCCATGCACCGCTATGTGCGCCTGCGCAAGAAGCTCCTCGGCGTGGACCAGTTGCATATGTACGACCTCTATGTGCCCATGGTGGCCGATGTGGACTGGAAAGTCACCTATAACGAGGCCTTGGAAATGGTCAAACAGGGCCTCGAACCCCTGGGCGCCGACTACGGACGCGTCCTGGACGAGTCCTTCCAGACCGGCTGGATCGATGTCTACGAAAATAAGGGGAAGACGAGCGGCGCCTACTCCTGGGGCCCTTACGGGACCCACCCCTATGTGCTGCTCAACTACCAGGATCGGCTGGACGATGTCTTCACCTTGGCCCATGAGATGGGCCATGCGCTACACTCCTACTACTCCCACAAGGAACAGCCCTACATCTATTCGTCGTACACCATCTTCGTCGCCGAAGTGGCCTCCACTGTCAACGAGACGCTGCTGATCCGCCACATGCTGGAAAAAGAGCAGGACAAAGGCCGCCGCCTCTTCCTGCTCAACCACTACCTGGAGCAGTTCCGCGGCACCGTGTACCGGCAGACCATGTTCGCCGAGTTTGAAAAACTCGTCCACGCCAAGATCGAGGCGGCGGAAGCCCTCACATTGCAGGAACTGAAGCAGATCTACCACCGCCTCAACGTCGATTACTACGGCCCCGACATTATTGTCGATGACGACATCGACATCGAATGGGCGCGCATCCCCCATTTCTACAACAACTTCTACGTCTACAAGTACGCCACCGGCTTCTCCGCCGCCACGGCTCTTTCGGCGCAGATCCTCGCCGAGGGACAGCCGGCCGTCGATCGCTACCTAACCTTCCTCAAGAGCGGCGGTTCCGACTACCCGCTGGAACTGCTCAAGCGGGCCGGTGTGGACATGGGGACGGCCGAGCCCATCGAAAAGGCGCTCTCCGTCTTCCGGGAACTCCTTGACGAGATGGAGAAATTGGCCACTGGTTCAAACTGAGCAAGGGCCACATCGAAGGCGCGCCTAAAGACAATGACGGAGACAGATGACATAGAAAAGCGGTCAGAAGCTCATGCGCTTCAGGCCGTTTTTTTGTTATATTTTTCTCATCGGAGTAGGCATCAGTGGCAGGATTCTGTACGATTGGAAAGAATTTTAACCGTTAATAACAGGTACTTTTGTAGGGCTTTCAGGGGCCGGGGAGGAGATAGCCATGTCTTCGGAACGACCTTGTTGTGAAGAGGTCATCGACAGGCAGGCAGTGATATCGTTGCTGGAGGATTTGGACCCCCAGGAAAGCAGAGAGCTTTTCGCTCGCCTTGTCGAGATTTATCTCAAAGAGACACCGAGAAGAATCAAGGTCCTGGCGGAAGCATTTGCGACCGGTTCTTCAGGAGAGGCCCGGCAAAGCGCCCACAGCCTTAAGTCGAGCAGCGCCATGTTGGGCATTTACAAGGTGGCTGAGTTAAGCCATCAAGTGGAGCAGTTTGCCAGGGACGGAGCATTGGCAGAAGCGAATGCCGTTCAGGCGGCCTTGGAACATGAATGTGATCGGGCTTGCGCCTGTCTCCGTCTGATACGGGACAGCGGTTTTCCTACTGTGAACCCCTAGGCGGCGCCTATCGAGAAGCAGAAGAGGAGAAAGCCGTGGCAACGAATCAGAACAATCGGACCGATGCGAACGAGCGGAGCAGCAGCCTTTTCCGCCTACGGACACTGAAAGCGCAGCTGAACTGGTGGGGGATACTGCTTGTCCTCGTGCCCACTATCATATTGACAGTAAACTTCCTCGTCACCGAGATTCATCATATTCAGCGGGAAAAATTCGAACAGTTGGAACAGGCCATCACCATCCAGCGCAATGCCATCGATGAATGGTTCAAAAACTGCCGAGATGATGTGAAAACCTTAGCCCAAATGAAGGCGCTGCGGACGGGCGACAATCAGGAGATGGAGGCCGTCTTCCGCATATTCCTTGAAGAGCATCGGCATTTCAACCACATGACCTTTGTCAATCGCGACGGTTTCAATGAAGTCGATACGGCTGGACGCACCGGGCAAATCAATCTTTCCGACAGGGAGTACTTCCGGGCGGGACAAATCGGCAAGGACTTTATCACCGACGTCATCATCGGGCGCAACACGGGTCGAGCGCTGGTGATTATTTCTGCGCCTGTGTACGGCTTGGATAATCAATTCCGAGGCATCGTTTTCACATCGGTCAATCTGGCTACCTTGGAGGCGGTCATGAGCCGGTACCGCCCCGGGGAAACGGGGGAGACCTATCTCGTCAACGAGAACGGGCTCATGATCACCCAATCCCGCTTTGCCCCGGAACTGGTGAAGCGCGGAATCATTGATGGATCCGCCCCTTTGCAGGTCAAGGTGGACAGTCAAGCCTTTCAGTGGGCGTTGAAGGGAAAGCCGGGAACCGCCATCTATCCCAACTACCAGGGAAAAAAAGTGCTTGGCGCCTACCAGCGAATGCAGCAGCAGAACTGGGTGATCATCGGAGAGGTGTCGGAGACGGAGGCGATGACCCCCTATTACCATCAGATGGGCACCATGATCGGCGTATCTCTCATCCTGCTGCTCCTGTCTGTGCCTCTCACCGTCGCCGTGTCCAATCGGATCCGCAAACCCGTCGACAACCTGATTGAAGGCTCCCGGCATATGCAGCAGAAAAACTACAGCTACCGCATCGATCTGCCGGACAGCCCCAACGTGCCCATTGAACTCAAGGAACTGAGCAAAACCTTTAATCGGATGGCCGAAACGATCGATGACCATGTGCAGGAACTGCGGCGCGCCAACGAGGCCAAATCCGACTTTTTGGCCAACATGAGCCACGAAATCCGCACGCCGATGAACGCCATCCTTGGCATGACAGAACTGCTCGGCGAAACACAGTTGACGCCGGAACAGGTCGAGTATGTGCGCATCTGCCGCGGCGCCGGCGACACCCTGCTCTACTTGATCAATGATATCCTGGACTTGTCGAAGGTGGAGAGCGGTCGCATGGAACTGCAAACGACGGTGTTCAACCTCGGTGAGTTGGCGGAAAAGACGGCCGAGATGATGGCGGTTCGAGCCCACAAAAAGGGTCTGGAACTGGTCTGTCACATCTTCCCCGGTGTGCCGTCCCAGGTGGCCGGCGATCCGGAGCGTTTGCAGCAGATCCTGATCAACCTGATGGGCAATGCCGTGAAATTTACGGAACAGGGAGAGATTGTGCTCCGGGTGGAGCGCGACCCCGATCAGCCTGGTGAGTCGGCTGCGATTCGTTTTGCCGTGTCTGATACGGGGATCGGCATCGCAGCCGATAAAAGGGAGGTTATTTTTGAGCGGTTCAGTCAGGCCGATTCATCGACGACCCGTCGCTACGGCGGCACTGGACTGGGGTTGACGATCTCTCGTTATCTTGTAGAAATGATGAAGGGCCGGATTTGGGTCGAAAGCGAACTTGGAAAAGGCAGCACCTTTTATTTTACAGCCCGTTTCCGGCAAGCCGATCCTGCGGAGGAGATGAGCCTGCCGCCGGTGGAAGCGTTGCGCGGGATCCGGGCGTTGATCATCGACGACAACGAGACGAACCGGATCATCCTGCGAGAAACGGTGAAATCCTGGGGGGTTATGCCGGTCGAGGCGCCGGGAGGCGCTGAGGGCATCGCCGAGATGAAACGGGCCAAGGCGCAGGGGTTGCCGTACCAACTGGTGCTGCTGGACTGCCGGATGCCGGAGATGGATGGATTTCAAGTGGCCGAACGGATTCATGCCGAGGTTGAACTCCGTGGAGCCACTGTCTTGATGGTCACTTCCGATAACCGGATCGACGATGCCCAGCGGGTCAAGCAGTTTGGGTTGGCCGCCTATCTGGTCAAGCCGGTCAAACGCAATGATCTGCTCAAAACGGTATTGTCCGTTTTAGAAAGGGGCCCGGAAAAACGAGAAAGTCAACCAGGTCGAGATGGAACCCTGACGCCTTTGGGCGTCCTGCGAATCCTGCTCGTCGAAGACGCAGAAGACAACTGCTTGTTGATTCGGACCTATCTAAAATCAGAACCTGTCGAAATTGATGTCGCAGAAAACGGACAAGTGGCCGTCGATAAGTTTAAAACCGGGCGTTACGATATGGTGTTGATGGATATTCAAATGCCTGTGATGGACGGGATCACAGCCACGCGGGAGATCCGGCGATGGGAGCAAAGGAGAGGGCGTCCGCAAACACCGGTGATTGCGCTGACGGCCAATGCGATGCGCGAAGACATGGAACGCAGCCTCGATGCCGGTTGTAATGACCACTTGACGAAACCGATCAAGAAAAAGACCCTCCTGGAAGCGCTGTACCGTTTTTGCGGCTGCTCGAACAGCGGTGAGGGGCAGGGATAGGGTCTCACGAAGGCAATGAGAGAAAGACGCGATAGGACTTTCGTGATGTCTTTCCGACGCGCGATGGGGAGGAAGGCCTAAGATGGGGATTCTGATCATTGATGATGCCGAGGACATCCGGCTGTACTTGCAGGCTGTCCTGGCATCGGACGGCTACGAGGTGTATTCGACTGCGTCGGCTCGGGAAGCGCTCGCTCTCCTTCTAGACGGACCCTCGATTGATCTGATTCTGCTGGATGTAATCATGCCGGAAATCGACGGTATCGAACTGTGCCAGCGAATCAAGTCTGATGCGGCTTGGCGCGACATCCCTGTCATCATGGTGACGGCGCTGACGAACATGGAGGACCTGGACCGGGCCTTTGCCGCCGGGGCCATGGACTATATCATAAAACCCGTCAAAAAGCGGGAATTGCTGGCGCGCATCCGTTCGGCTCTTGCCTTGAAAACGGAAATGGACCGGCGGAAGGCGCGGGAAGAGGAATTGCTCCGGGTGACGGCAGAACTGGAGGAAGCGGTGCGCAAGCTGCAAAACCTGTCTTCCCTTGACGGACTGACTGGTCTGGCCAACCGGCGCCGCTTCGACGAATACCTGGCGTCGGAGTGGAAAAGAGCGATTCGCAACGGCACGCCGATGTCACTGATCCTCTTTGATATCGACTGGTTCAAGCCCTATAACGATACATACGGCCACATTCAGGGCGATGATTGCCTGAAGGCCATCGCCAGTCTGATGCCCGAGGTGGTCCGTCGCTCCAGCGATCTCGTCTGCCGCTATGGCGGCGAGGAGTTTGCCGTCATTTTGCCCGACACCTCGCAGGAAGGCGCCCTTGCTGTGGCCGAATCGATCCGCGGGGCTGTCTCGGAAGCAGGGATCGAACACCGGCAATCACCCCTTCACCGGGTGACTGTCAGTGTGGGCGTGGCGACGGCGTACCCTTCCCCAAGCAGCGAGCCGAAAACGTTGATCGGTTACGCTGACGAAGCGCTCTATGAGGCAAAACATCAGGGGCGCAACCGGACGGTGGAGATCGCCGAAATCCACCGGTCGCGCTGATGTCAGTCTAGAGGCCATGAGACATGCAAAAATGCCCTCCGCCATTAAGTAGTTGGCGGAGGGCATTTTTGCGCCTTTAACCTTGCCTTTTTCCTGTTACTTTATCCCGGTGCTGATCCTGACCCTTATCTTGACTCTTAATCTGGGTCTTACCCTGGGCCTTATTCTGGTCATAATCTGGGTTTCCCTTTGCTGAACCCGCATCGCCGGCGGTCACTTTTTCGGCTTCGTCCTGTGTCCCTTCGGCAGGTGTCTTGCCCGCGCTGTTCCCACCGATTTTAAACTTGCCAATGCCCTTATAAGCCAGATGGAAGTCGCGCACGGTCTGGTTGAATTCGCGAGAACTCATCGACGTGAGCCCTTGGCTGTGCAGGAACTGCTTCAACTGTCCGGGTGCAAATTGGTGGTCAGCGGTTGACTGGATCATCAACTTGGCCTGATCGGGCGTCAAGCCGAATGTTTCGCACAACGAGAGCAGGGCGTCTACCTGGGTGGGGGATGCAGCTGAACCCAAGGTCGTTTCAATCGCTGCCTTCAGACCTTCGCCTTCCGGCAGGTTCTGATCGGAGGGCGTTGTTGTCTGATCTGTCGCCGGCTCTGCTGTTTGTTCCTCTGAAGGGGACGACGATTCATCTGTTGGTTCCTTTGATGGCGATTCGGACGGTGCAGCGTTCGCATCAGTCCCCGCCGCCGGAGAGCCCTCTTCAGCAGTTTCTGTCGTAGAGGAAGCGATCATCGTCGAGAGCGGGCTGGGCAAGGACAGATCCAGTTCGGACAGCGTTCCGGTCACCGCAGCGCTGGCGGCGCCGGCCATCCCCATAATCAATACGCCGGCCAGCGCCTGTGTCAGGATTCGTTTCATAATCGTTCACTTCTCCTTTCAAACGTAAAGGCTTGGCCTCCCTGAGGTTGCCCCCTCGGTAGAGCCCCCCCCGGTAGAGCCCCTTTAAGGGTAGACCTGCGTTGGAGTTGGGCCTGAAAGACCGCCCCTTTTGCTAAGTGATGCGAAAGGGGATTGCTTTTTCGGGAGGTCGCCCGTGAAAAACAGTGTTGGTAATCATTCCCCGCTGACGACCCCCAAAAAACGGCCCTTCCCTGCGGATAACCCAAGTAGATGGGAAAACGGGGTGATGGCGATGAGGTCTGTGCCATTAGGTGAAAACCGATCGAACGATTCTGGTCATTTGCTGGAGCAGGTGCGCCTGGGCGACAGGTTAGCCAGGGAAAGGCTGATCGGCGATTACCGGGAAAGGGCGCTGGCCATGGCGTCGAAGATTTGCGCCCGTCCCCTCGACCGGAACAACGATGATGAATGCAGCATCGCCCTCATCGCCTTAAATGAAGCGATAGATTCATACCTGCCTGAGAAAGGCGCCGCTTTCAGCACCCACGTCTACCGGGTGATTCGCGCTCGATTGATCGATCATTTCCGGCGTGAAGCGAAAAATCAGTGGCTATACCTGGAGGGCGCTGGCGATGGGAACAGCTATCGCGCCTATGAACAGGTGACATCGCTGGAGGCTTTTCGTCACCAGCGAGAGGCGGAAGAGCGAGAGATGGCCATGGGGCTATTTGTGGACACCTTAGCCGATTTTAAGATCACCATCGACGATTTGGTGCAATCGTCGCCCAAGCACCGGGATACACGGTCCAAGCTCTATCGGGCGGCCCAGTGCTTAGTCCACGACGAAGATCTTCGCCGGCGGTTTTTTACTACCCGCCAGTTGCCCCTCAAGGAATTGACAGCGGTGAGCGGGTTGAGCCGCAAAGTGCTGGAAACGGGGCGGAAATACATCGTAGCCTTGGCCATTGTTTTGGCGGATAAGGAGTTTCATTTTGTTCGTTCGTTCTTGTCTGTTGATGAGGAGAAGGAAGGGGGCTGCCGCGATGGCAATGGTTGAAGGGCTTGTTGTGCAGACGGATACGGCGGAGATGGTGATCCTGACTCGCGACGGCGAATTTCTTCGGGTGCCTTTGCTTGCGAACAGCGTCCGGCCGGGCCAGCAGGTTAGTGTAGACGTGCCGGAATCGGGTGGCAGGCAAGAATCAGACAGGGAGCATGAATTGGAAGGTAAGCACGAATGGGAGAGCAAGCACCAATCGGAAAGGAAGCGCCAATCAGATAGGAAGAAGGAGTCTGACCCGAACCGGCGTCGCTTGACAGGACTTGTTGCTGCTGTCTTGCTCCTTATCGCCTTTGGCCTCGCCGCCCCTCAATGGAATCCATTGCAGCCCCGGGAAGCAGTAGCTGCCATCCGTTTCGATATCGGTCCGGCTTTTGAGTTGTACACAGACACTGATGGGAGGGTCACCGGCGCGCAGGGGATGAACAGCGCCGGTGAGGTCGTCCTTTCCAGCTTGTCTTTGCGTGGAATGGCTGTGGAGGACGCCATCGATGCCGTGACTGCGAAGGCCGCAGCGGAGAGGCTCGTTGTTGCCGGAGAACCTTTGGAGCCGCAAGTGGCTTGGGTTCCTGTGGCTCGCGATCACCAGGCCTTTCATCCACCCATCTCGCAGGAACGACTGCAAAAGCGTCTTGACCATGCCCTCCGAACGGTGACAGGCGATGACCAAACTAGCCGGAGCGGTTCCGGTTCTTCTACAAAGGAGGGCAACCCACCGGATAGCGACAAACCAGATGGCAACCAACGGGATGGCGAGGATAGGGTGGCAAAGGAAAAGCGGATTGACGGGGGCAAGCCGGTAAAAGAAAAAACGACTGGCACAGAGACAGGTGGAAACGTTGAAGAAAAAGAGCCCGGTCAAGGAAAAGTATTGAAAGAAAACGGGAATAATCAAAACGGGAATAGTTTTAACAGAGAGAATCAAGACAAGGGTAAGCGAAATTGAGACGTGCTGGATAAATTTAGTCCTTGATCGATTCTATTTAGTGTGGTACTATTCTCAAGTGCCGCTGATGAGCACGAAAATACGGCAAGAAACGAAAAAAATTCTTGTTGACGATTCTGGGAAGTTGTGATACGATATCAAACGTTCGCGACAAACTGGCGAATCGGGAAACGAATCAGCGGTGTAAGCGAAAAACTGGTCCTTGAAAATCGAACAGTTGCGAATCAAAAGCGTGCAAAACCAATCAATTCCTCTGATGTCCGCTGGCGGCGCAAGTCGGCAGAGGATAGCAGTAGAAGAGCGATTGTCGGCAACGACGGTTGCTCAAAAAGATTGTCAAATAAGAGCTTGACTTAAGCTTATCTACAAATTTTTGTGGAGAGTTT
>NZ_WXEY01000031.1 GCF_009877425.1 Heliomicrobium undosum
AACTGTCGTTTCCGACAATCGTTCTTCTGCCACCGTCCTCTGATGACTCGCGTCGTCAGCGACCAGCAACGGAATTGATTGGTTTCGCACGCTTTTGATTCGCAACTGTTTGATTTTCAAGGACCAGAGGCGTCACGATTTAGAATTTTAACACAGACGCTATACCCTGTCAAGCAAAGTTTTGCATCTTGCATTAAATTTTGCTGTTCTCGTGAAGCGATATTTACTATACCATGACGGTAATCGTTGTTCAACCGGAAATTTGGGGAATATCTGCGCATTCATCCCGGGAATCGGCATAATTGTCCAGGTATTCTCCGTTTTTCTCTCAATCGTGCGCGATTTCTCTGCATTGTCTGTTCCGCATTGTCTGTTTTGTATGGAAAAGAGACGGAGTCCGCATGAGCAGACTCCGTCTCAGATGGGATTCTAGACAAGGCCTAGAGGTCGTCCCGGTGCCGCATTGTCGGGAAGAGGATGACATCGCGGATGGAGGGAGAGTCGGTGAGCAGCATGACCAGCCGGTCGATGCCGATGCCCAGACCACCTGTGGGGGGCATGCCGTACTCGAGGGCGTTGAGGAAATCCTCATCCATCATATGAGCCTCTTCATCGCCGGCCTCGCGCAGGGCGAGTTGGCGGACGAAGCGTTCCCGTTGATCGATGGGATCGTTCAACTCCGAGAAGGCGTTGCCCAGTTCGCGACGAGTGATGAAGACCTCGAAGCGGTCCGTAAACTGGGGCTGCTCGGCGTTGCGCTTGGCCAGCGGCGACACCTCGACAGGATGGCCGACGATGAAGTGGGGCTGGACCAGGTGCTCTTCCACCTTTTCCTCAAAGACGGTGTTGATCACGTCGCCACGGCTGTCTGTGGCATTGACAGGGACGCCGATGCTTTTCGCCGCCTCTCGCGCCGCTGCGTCATCGGTGATGCTGTGGAAGTCCACACCGGCGTACTGCCGGATGGCGTCGAGCATGTTCAGACGCGGCCAGGGCGGCGTCAGGTCGATCTCCTCGCCCTGGTAGGTGATCTTGGTCGTCCCCAGGACCTTCTTGGCCACGGAAGCGACCAGATTTTCCGTCAGTTCCATCATATCATTGAAATCGGCGTATGCCTGGTAGATCTCGATCATGGTGAACTCGGGGTTGTGGCGCGTCGAGATCCCTTCGTTGCGGAAGATGCGACCCAGTTCATAGACACGCTCAAAGCCGCCCACGATCAACCGCTTCAGGTGCAGTTCCAGGGCGATACGCATGTACAATTTCATGTCCAAGGCGTTGTGGTGGGTGATGAAAGGACGGGCCGTAGCGCCGCCGGCGATGGGATGGAGCACCGGCGTCTCCACTTCAAGATACTCCCGCTCATCGAGGAACTCCCGGACGGCGCGGATGATCTTGCTGCGCAGGACGAAGGTCCGCTTCACCTCGGGGTTCATTATCAGGTCCACATAGCGCTGGCGATAGCGCAACTCCACGTCCTTCAACCCGTGAAACTTCTCGGGCAGGGGACGGAGCGATTTGGTCAACAGGGTAAACTGTTTCACCCAGATGGAGATCTCGCCCTTTTGGGTCTTGAAAACATGGCCCTCGACGCCGTAGATGTCGCCGATGTCCGACTTGGCGAAGAGTTCAAAGACCTCAGGCCCCACATCGTCGCGGCGCACATAGATCTGGATCTGCCCGGTGATGTCCTGCAGGTTGCCGAAACCGGCCTTGCCCTGGTGGCGTCGGGCCATCATCCGGCCGGCGAGGCGCACCGTCTGGTTTTCCAGCGCATCGAAACCTTCCTTGATGGCTTCGGCGTGATGGGTCATTTCAAAACGGTCGCCGAAAGGATTGACGCCTTTCTCTCTCAAATCGTCCAACTTTTCCAGGCGGACCTTGATCAGTTCGTTCTTTTCCATTTCCAGCATGTTTTTTTCCATAATGCTTGTCTCCTCCCGGCGCATTCAAAAGAGCCAGGTCATCCTGGCCCTTCGATTCATTCTACACCTTTTGCCGCCGCCGAATAAAGGATAAATGAGTCCGGTGAAGGTCTACCCCTTCTTATTGATGTCCACAATCTCGTACTTGATTTTCCCCATGGGCACCTGCACCTCAACGACTGCGCCTTTGGGCTGACCGATCAATGCCTTGCCCACCGGGGAAACGTTTGAGATTTTTGACTGGCTGGGGTCGGCTTCGGCCGAGCCAACGATGGTGTATTCGAATTCGGAATCGTCCTCGAGGTCCTTGAGGAGGACCCGGGCGCCGATGGTCACCACATTGGTCTCGCCCTCGCCGCCTTCAATCAACTTGGCGTTACGGAGCATCTTCTCCAGGGTGATGATCCGGCCTTCGACGAAAGCCTGTTCATTTTTGGCGTCTTCATACTCCGAGTTCTCGCTGATATCGCCGTAATCAATGGCCTGCTTGATCCGTTCGGCCACCTGCCCGCGCTTCTGCGATTTCAGGAACTCCAGTTCCTCTTCCAGTTTCTTTAGACCTTCTGCCGTCAGCATCACTTGTTTTTCTTCCATACGTTCGCTCCCCTATTCTTCAAATCAAAAATATGTCGTTTACGCGGTTTCACTACCGAAACTTCATGCGGTGTCATGTTACATGTGCGGTTACACTGAATAAGCACTGCCATACAGCCGCGAAAGCCTGCGGCCGGGCAGTGCTTGCTTACTCCACCATCTTTAGTTTCGTATTATATCCGGGTTGCAAAATATTGTCAACATTAAGTTCTTGACTTCCAACAGCCGTTCGCGGCGGTCTGAACATGCTTTTGCGGACCCGCTCCACATCCAATTCGCTCAAGGGGCGATCAAAGCTGCGCAGCCCGGCCAGGGAAAAACCGTGTTTGCGCGCCAGCCGGGTGATTTCTTCCACCTTGTCGATAAAGAGTTCCCTACCGAGGGAAAAGCATTCGCGCCGCCCTTCCAGGGCAAGGATCATCGTCTCGGCCATGCAGGCGTAGGCCAACCCCGGTGGGAAACCAAAGTTGAACCCGAAGTCCACATCGCCGGGAACCTTGACGACGCCCCCCTCGATCAATAGAACGTCGGGCCGTTCCTTGGCCACCCGGCGGGATACGTCTCTGGGCCGGGCCACATCGCAAACGAGGGATCCCGCTTTCAGGTGTTCGGGCTCGATGATCGCATCGGCCGCGCTCGATACGGCGACGACGATGTCGGCCTGGCGAAGGGCGCCGGCCATATCGGTTGTCACCTGCACAGAGAGGCCTGTCTCGTGGAGGATGCGGTAGGCCAGCCGATCGAGCCGGTCGGTGCGGCGCGCCACCAGCGTCAGGTCACCGGCCTCCCGGGCAAGCAACCGGGAGCAAACGGCGCCGATGGAGCCGGTGGCGCCCACGACGACGACAGAGGCGCGATCCAGTTTGTGACCGAGCCGTTCGGCGGCAATGCGCGTCGCCTCCAAGGCCGTGGCCACCGTATAGGAATTCCCTGTCGTCACCGGGACGGGCAACCGCCTCGCCAGTGTCAACCCCGCATCGCCGATGATGGAGGTGTAGGCGCCGAGGCCGATGATTTGCGCGCCCAGGTCGACGGCCTTGCGGCAGGCCTTTTCCACCTTGGCGAGCACCGTCTCCTCGGGCAGCGACAGCATCTGCCGCGTTGTCAGCGGGCAAGCGATGAACAGGCCGTCCACCTGGCCGTACCCTGACCGGATCCCCTCGAAGCGCGCCGTCCGCACCGGCGGCGCCCAGCGAAAGACCCCTTCGACAAGCGATTCGGGCAACCAGCGGATCCAGGGAAACTTACGGGCTATGTCCGCAACGGTAAGGGGATGAATGATGAAGGCAAAGCGTTTCATGCCGACCTCCTGCGGTCGTCTGCCGGGAAGACACCTTCTCCACGCGAGGCTGAAAACCGAACCGCGCCAACCAATGGCGGTACTCCTCCGGGGTGATCTCCTCGGGCCTCCGCTCTGCCAGGGCGACCAGCAGCCCCTCCATGACGTTCGTCCCAAAGGAACGCCCGCTCAGTTCCGGCGTCGTCGTGACCAGCGTATCGACGCCGCGCTCCCTGAGCAACAGGACATCCGCATCGGTGACGGTGTTGGTCAGAACGATTTTGCCCCGCATGTCCGCCGGCATATACCGGCGAATGAAATGAAAATCCCCGGCGACAACCTCCGCCTCCCGGAACACGTGAGGGAACCGGGGTTTCATCTGCTCCTGCCGACTGCCAGTCGGATAAATCCAGTGAAAGGGCAATTGACTGATCACTGGAATAATTACGCGGGAAAAATGATTTAATGCCTGCAAGCTGCGAATAGGCAAGGGAAGGCCGCAACCGAACATCAGATCGCCGAAGGTGACCTGACAACCCTGCCGGAAAAAGGCCTCAGCAAGGCCATAGCGGTCGACGGCGCAAACGAGCAACACCCGCTGACCGGGGCGGATCAGGCCGTCCGCGGCCAGCGTCTCCACCACCTGTCGTTCCCAGTGATCCTTGAGATTGCTCCCGTCGACGACGGGGCTCTGCCGGGCCGCCTGGGCCAAACGCCGGCCGTCACGCAGGGTGTATCGCCGGTTGCCGGCGCGCAGGTAGAGATCAATGCCGCCCAAGCCGATGGCGTCGACCTGGCCGTCTAGGGCGCGAATCATTTCGATGGCCCGGCCGTAGTCGCCGTCCATGCCGCGGCGCTCGAGGCGGACTTTTTTTCCGAGGACCTCCACCTCCGCCTGGTGATCCCGCTTGGACGATCCCAGGGAGATGCTGACGACACGTTTCAACAGGGACGCCTCCACCTTTTCCTGCGGCAAAACCGCTTGACAATGAGCATAACCAACTTGGCCCCTCCCTATGTGCCATCCACCCCCCGGACTTGCCCCGCCATGGTTTAAATGGTATTTTATACCCGGTAAGGGCAATTTCCCGGCTTCCTGCGCGGGGATCCCCTGCCGGGAAACCTAGATTGATAATGGGAGTGATCACGTGAGCACGGTAATCTGTTACCTGAGCAAACGGGGCACCACAGAATACTGCGCGAAACGCCTGGCCGACCTGATCGACGACTCTGTCGAAATCGTCGATGTCCGGAAAAACCCCGTCGGACCAGACTGGAGCGCCTGCGATACGGTCATCCTTGGGGTGCCTATCTACGGCGGCGACATCGAACGCGAGTTCAAACAGTTCGTCCGGGAGAACTGGCGTTATATCATGGCCAAACGGCTGGCCCTCTTTATCTGCGGCATGCTGGAAGAGAAAAGCGAGGCCGAGCTCAAGACCGCGTATCCCGATCAGTTGCTGAGAAGGGCGATCCTGACGGAGAACTTCGGCGGCCGCGTTTATCAGGACAAACTGGGCTTCTTCGAGCGGACGGCCTTCCGCATGGTCACCAAGATCAAAGAGGACTACAGCAACCTATCCGAGGAAAAGATCGCCGCCTTCGCCGAGAGGGTCAACGCCGCCCGCTCGGCGACGGAGGCCGAAAGCAACGAAGGAAGCGGCGACGGCGCGGGGACGAATGACGGTTCCGGCGACGAGGCGGCGAACAACCCGGAGGTTTCTGAAAAAGAAGCCCTGTAAAAAAACTCTGCAAAAACGAAAGCCCTATAAACATGAAAAAGACCAGCGCTTTGCATTCGGCGCTGGCCTTCTTTTTTGTCTTCTTCGATTACGCTCCCTATTCCACCGAGATGCCAAACCCCTATGCCCGGGCCTCCGCCTTTTTGCGCGCTCCCGCTCGGAAAAAGCGGTTGACGATAGTGGCCATGGGCTGCTGGAGCAAGGTCATAAAGACGATCGGGATGGAGACGCGAAGATCGAAGTATCCCGTCGAAAACACCACCCCCAGGGCGATGTTGCGCATCCCGCTCGAATAGGTCAGGGCGATGACGTCCTCCCGGGGGCGACCCAGAAAACGGCCGGCGCCGTAGCCCAGCAGGTAGGCGATGGTGTTGAGCAAAAAGAGGCTCGCCAGGATGGGCAGGGCGTTCGACCAGCCAAGAACCAGATAATCGTGCATGATCGCCACGTTGATGGCGACAACAAGAAAAAGGCCGAGCTTGGAGAGAGCGCTCAAACCGGCCTGCAAGGGTCCCTGGGGGTCCCAGAAGCGGTAGGGGTGCAGGAAGAGACCGAGCATCGACGGCAGCACCACCATCAACAGCATATCCTCTACAAGCCGGTCAACGGGCAGGTGACCGGAGACGTGCATGATCACCTGGGCAAAGAGGGGCAGGATGAGCGGGCTGAGCAGCGTGTCCAGCACGACCAGGGCCAGGGCGAAGGAATTGTTGCCCTTGGTGATGTTTGTCCAGACCGAGGCCGTGATCGCCACGGGGATGGTGGAACCGATGACCAGCCCCATCACCGTCTGGGCGTCGCTCGGGAAAAAGAGCAACCCCAGACCGAAGGCCGCCGCCGGGATCAGGCCGTGGGCCAGCAGCAGGGACGTGAGAAACAGGACAGGTTCGCGAAAGAGGGCGCGAAACTGGCTCCAGGAGCAGTTCAGCGCCCCCAGAAAGGTCATGTAGGCGAAGAGCCAGTAGACCCATGCTTTCTGATCCTGCAGGGTTGTCCAAAAGATATAGCCAAAGAGCAAGGCCCCCGGAATCAGGATGAACATGCCCCGCTCCAGCAAACGGTTAAAGGCGATGACCCACCGGCTCAGCATCGAATGCAACCTCCACGCTGTCATTTGTCTTCATGCAGTCAAAGCCGGCGATTCACGTCTTGTTGGGACCGGCGAGTGGCTTTTCGGCATGCTTCTCATGAGCCTTTGCTTCTTCCCACTTCTCATTCATATGGTCGACCACTTTCTGCACCAACCGGATAGCGAATCGTTCCGAATGGCACTTCAAGCTCGACACAATGGCGTATAGTAAAACAGCGTTCATCTCGTCCTTGTTGCCGTCATCCATCAGGGCGATCGCCGCTTCAATCTCTTCCAGATAGCGTTCCCCAATCTCGTTCAAGATGTCCTGCGCCAACTTTTCCACATCGACGGATTTGCGCATTCGCCCACCTCCTGCCTCTATGTTCGACGGAGGAAGGGCAAATCCTTTGATCCTAAAGGAAGACTCTTAGACTCTTCGCAACAGAGCCTGCAGGACATCATCAAAGGACTGGTCGCCGATCTCGTCAAGCATCTTGTCAAGGGGCGTCTTCCGGCGCAACGAGCCCGTCAATACGATCTGGACCTCCTGCGCCCGGTCGACCAGGAGCGAATTGACACTCAATGCGTCGCTCAGGAGGCCCACAATCACCGCCGCCTTCAACGGGTTGATCGTCAACGGCGCTTGCTTTTTCTTTTTATTGCCCTGCTGACCGTTGCCATTGCAATTGCCGTTGCCTTTTCCGTTGCCGTTGCCTGTCCTGTTGCTCTGCCCGTTGCCCTTCCCGTTGTTTTGCCCTTCCTTCCCTTCCCCTCCCTTCCTCATCGTCATCCCCCTTATTATGCAATAACCGTCGGCGTAGGCGTCTCTTCGGCAAAGGCCGGGATCGCTAACAGGATGAACAGGGCCGTTGCGATAATCAAGAGAATATCATGTTTCAATTCTTCGGATACCATTGATCTTCCCCTCCATTTCTTCCCTATTAGGCTATGAAGGGGGGCAGCGAATAGGTACAAGTCCAACTGGCATCCGCTTGGAAATTTTAATAGAACATTATGTTTTTCCATTGGCTTCCCGGCGCGGGTGAAAGCAGATGATATTGCCCCTGGCCGCTCTGCCTGCGTTTTTCATGGCCTGCTGAAGAGGGCCTCTTGCTTGTTCCCCTTGTGCTGTTGCTCCCAGCGACTGCAAGAAGTGATCCAATAGACGGTCAAAATCCTCCCTTCCTGTCAGGGAGGTGGGATCAAAGGCATGGGGGATCCGCTCCAGCGACGCCCCGGGGATGGCGTCGACGACCCGCTGCATGAGGCGAATCGCCAAATCCGATTCCCCGCCGACGATGCCGAGACAGGGGACTTGGATTCGGTTGAGTTCCCCCGTCAGGTTGACACTCCGGATCATCCAACGTGTTTTCACGGCGTCGAGGCCGCGGATCTTGGGGATCTCGCCCCGCAAATGTCGCTGGGCGAAAGGCCAGCGACTGTACATATTCAGGACCATCGGCGTCAGCCATGACTTGGGCAGCAAAAAGAGGGGCGACGCCAGCCAGGTCATCAGGATCAAGGCGGCCTCCTCGCTGTCGGCAGGGTCGAGTTCGCTGAAGGTGTCCACGAGCACCAGGGCGCGGCAGCGGTGGGGGTAATCCAGGGCGAAGCGCTGGGCGATGACGCCGCCGAAAGAGACGCCGCAGACGACGGCGCGCTCGATCTGCAAAAACCGCAGCAAGGCCGCCAGATCGCGGGCGTGATCAGTCAGACGGGTGGCCCAGGTCATGGGGCCGGAGCGGCCCGTCCCCCGCACATCGTAGAGGATCACCCGGTTTGTCCGGGAAAAGGTCTCCACCTGAGGCGCCCACATGCCATGGCTGACAGCGATGCCGGGGATGAAGACGATCGGGTCGCCGTGCCCGTGGACTTCATAATAGATCCGTGTGCCGTTCAACTGCTGGACGGGCATAACATCCCTCACAGTGCCGTATTTGTCCGCACCGATCGGACTATTATATTCTCCCTCGTCCCTCTCGGCAAATTGCCCGGAAAAAAAAGAGAAAGCAGCGTCTCCCTCGGAAGGAGGACGCTGCTTCTGTTCGTTTAACCCGGTGTTCGATTCGGCGGCGCTGCCGTTTTACCGGCTGTGACCTCCCCGCTATTTCGGGTCGTTGGCAAACTGGGGCGGCAGGAAGGGCTGGCCCTGGTTCTTGTGGTGGTAGTTCTTGTCGGCCGGCTCGTTCAGGTGGCAGACGGTGCAATTGCCGTTGGCGCCGATGGGACCGGCGAAGCCCTGGTAGGTCTTTGGCTGGTAGTTGATCTCGCTGTAGCCGAGGGCCTCCGAAGCCGGGTAGACGGCGTGGGGCGACCCGTGGCAGGCGGCGCACATCATGTCGCCGTTGTCGGCTTTTTCGAAGCGGTAGAGGTGGGGCTTTTCGGTGATCCACTGGTTGTAAGAGGTCATCTTCGTGCTGGCCTTGGTGTGATCCTTCGTGTGGCAGGAGAGGCAGTCGGGCTGGTTGATCCAGTTCTCCCTCGGTTTGGCCTCTGTAAAGCCTTCCGGCAGGTAGGGCTTCAGCCGCTCCAGCGACTTCTTGGCCGCCGGGAGATCCTTCTGCTTCATTAACACGGAGGCGGCGTGTTCCGGCAACGTGCCGTGGCAGTTCATGCAGTCCATGCCGAAGCCGCGGTGGACGTCGCGCTCACAGTAGACCTGGCCTTTGGCCGACGAGGGGTGGCAAAGGCCGCAGGTCTCGATGGAACCGTTCTGCATGTACTGGGCATGTTTGCCGTGGAGGGCTGCCGACATGGACAGCACATCCGGCTTGCCCGGCGCGTTGACGTTGTTGGCGGCGTGACAATCGAGGCAGTACTGGGGTCGGCCGGCTTCCGCTTCGGCCAGCAGGTTGGTGCCCACGTTCTTGTCATGGTCGGCCAGGATGTCGCGGGCCGTCGCGTCGGAGAGGCCGACGCCGTCTTTGTTCGGCGTACCGCCGTGACAGATGTAGCAGCCCAGTTCGCCGCTGACCGGCGCCGACATCTTGGTCTCGGCGAGCAGCTTGCCGCTCGCCGCGTCGGTGGCGCGGACGGCAAACATGGGGTAGGCGTCTACTTTGCCATCGTCATTATAGGGAGAAACGGGTATGTCAATGGCGGTCCAGGCTTTTTTCGCCTTATCGAGGGTGAACTCGCCTTTGTCGGCGGGCATGCCCGTCTTACCGGTGTTCGGTTGAATGTCCTTTTTCAAGGTGATCTTTGCGTAGTCCCAGAAGTTGATCGTCTTGGAAGGTTCGTTGTGGTTCTCCGGGGCCTCATAGCTGAGCTTGATGCCGTCCGTGACGATGACGGGCGGGTCGCCCCGTTTGATCACCTGAGCCCAGAAGTCGTTGCCAGGGGTATGAAAGCTGAAATACTTGTCGTTGTCGCTGGTGCACTTCATCCCGATGGTCTGCCAGGCCATGATCACATAGTCTCCCAGGGGTTTCGCCGTCGAGGTGGCCGTCGTTCCGGGGGTCCCGCCGGGCGTTGCGTCGCTTCCCGGCGCACCTGCGTTTTTGGCGCAACCCGTCACGACACCGGACAACAGGGCGACACCGGAGACGACAAGAACAGCGGCCTTCATCGTCTGGGAAAGCCGCGTCCGCCAGTGGGCGGGCGGTGTCTGAGGCTGTGTGTCCGTCTGCGGTTCGAGTCCAAGCTGCGGCGCTGCGTCCGGTGAGGACGGCAACAGTCGCCACGCTGATGACTCATTTTGCGGCTGCCTATCTTCCGCCAATCATGTCATCCCCCTTCTTCATCATGTTCGTTCGTCCGTTGTTTTTACATTGCTTGGTTCGTTTTGACTGTTCGTCTTTCGCTGCTTTGGTTCCCTTGTCGATTCCCTGCTGCTTCCTGTGCCGAAAAAGCCCTTTTTGAAACCTATACCCCCCATATGTACAGAACAGATTATAGTACAGGTGATATGAATTTTCAATTTTTTGTGAAAATGAATTGTCTCACAGCGGGGGCGCCCCGGCGGGGCGTGACTTTTATCCTTGCAATTTGACCGAGTTCGTTTATAGTAGTCGTTAGGACCTCATACATATTGGCGAAGAAATGCCACACCTTTGTTCCATTTTAACATCATTATTTAAATAAAGGGGATGGGCCCGTGGATCCGATCAAGTCCATCAAGCTGGCAACCCAAAGCCCGTGTCCCGCCTTCGGCGCGTTGCGCATCTTGACAAGGCTGGAAGGTTTTCTCCCTATTCTGCTGGGAAACCACGGGTGCTACTACGGACTCAACTTCCTCGCCCACTTCTACGCGGCACGCAAATCCATCTACGCCCCGTTGCTGTATTCGCTCGACTTCACCGACAAAAACCTGCACCACAAGCTGCTCGACGCGATTAAGGAGATTATTAAGGAAGAAAAACCGGAGTTCATCCCGGTGATCAACCTCTGCGTGGCCACCACCGTCGGCATCGACATTGACGAGATGGCCCGGCAGATCCCCGAGATCATCCCCTTGCGCGTGACCGGCTTCGGCACCCGCAGCCACGCCGAGGCCAAAGACGTGGCCATGGAGGGCATCTTCAAAAAACTCCGCCAGTTCGGCGATCACAAACTGCGCGAGCCCAAGGCGGTTGCCTCCATCGGCGAGGTCTTCCCGGCCGACACGATCGCCCTGGAAAACCTCCTGGAGAAGATGGGCCTCAAGCTGCGCGCCCATGTCCCCTCCAAGGACATCAACGACTTCCGCAAGGCCCTCAACGTCTCGACGATGGCCTGCCTGCATCCTTTCTACACGCGGACGATGCGCCAGTTCGGCGAGGTAGGCATCCCCCACATCACCGGCGGTCCCGTCGGCGCCGAGATGACCTACGCCTGGATCAAGGCCATCGCCGAGTCGGCTGGCGCCGATATGCGCCTGGCTGAGCAGATCGCCTGTGAGGAGCGCGACGCCGTCCAAAAGGTTCTCGACGGCCCGCTCAACCTCAAAGGCGTCCGCATCGCCGTCGCCGGCTATGAGGGCATCGAATTCCTCGTAGGCCGCATCCTCGTCGAAGCCGGTGCGGATGTGCCCTACCTGTCCACCTCGATCGGCAAATCGCCCCTCTGTGAAGCCGATGTTGCCTGGTTCCAGGCGCGCGGCACGGAAGTGAAGTTCCGCAAATCGGCCGCCGACGACCTGATGGCCGTGAAAAAATACAAGCCCGACATCGCCCTGGCCGCCACCGACGTGGCCGGCATGGGCAAGGAACTGGGCAGCGCCTCTGTCTACTTCACGAACCTGATCGCCGCCCGGCCCCTCTTTTTGGCCCACGGCGCCGAAAACATCCTCGGCCTGATGCACCACCTCCTGAAGGCCCGCCCCTCCATCAACCGGGTGCGCTCCTTCTTCCAGGATGTCGAGATGGAGCGTTCCATCGCCATCCCTGAGGTGAAAGAGCACCTGGGCGACGCTTTTGCCTGCGGCTGGGGCGCTCCCGTCTGGGGCGGCTGCGCTGCTGGAGAAGTGGCTGAGGAAGCGGCGGCGGCGAGCGACTGCGGTTGCGGCGACGCCATGAACTGCGCCCCGGGATGCGCCATCGCCGGTTGCCCCGCAGCGGGCGGTCAAAACAGCAGGGAGGCGAAGTAACCGATGCAGATGATGCGCGACGTAGACTTGACGAACGGCTACTGGGGCGCCCTTTATGTGCTGGCGCCGATGCGGGGCAACTTCTGCGTGATCGTCGACGGCCCCATCGGCTGCCACTATGTGCCCATCGACTCGGCCCTCAACTACACCGACGCCATCCCCTACCTGCAAAACGTCTATGCCACCCACATCCTCGAAGGCGACGTGGCCCTCGACGGCACCTTACATAAACTTCGGAAGCTCTGCGGCGAACTGATCGACCGCTATGAAAACATCTTCATCCTCTCCTGCGCCGAGAGCGAGATCATCTCCAGCGAGGGCTCCATGCTGGAGGCCGAGATCGACGGCCGCCGCATCTATTACATCCATACGCGCTCGCTCGACGTGGATGACCTGACAGCCCGCGATGACATCATGCTCTACCTCTACGAGCATGTGGCTCCCAAAATGCCCCGCCTCCCGAAAAAAGCATCGGCCAAGCCCCTCGTCAACATCCTCGGTCCCACCTACGGCAACTTCAACCACTACGCCGACTTCGCCGAGATCAAGCGCCTCATCGAAGGCATCGGCGCCGAGGTGAACGTGGCCTTCCCCTTTGACTGTGAACTGGGCGACATCACCCGCCTCGACGACGCTGACGCCAACGTCCTCCTCTACCAGGAGTACGGCCAAAAACTCGGCAAGGCGCTGGGCAAGCCCCTCTTCTTCGGCCCCATCGGCCTCCAGGCGACGACGGAGTTTTTGCTCGGCCTCGCCGACGCCCTCGGATTGCGCGCTGAGGCGGAAGCCTTCATCGCGAAGGAAAAGCGCACGACCTTGCAAGGCTTCTGGGACGTGTGGCGCTCGCCCCACCAGGACATCTTCCGGACGAACACCTTCGGCGTCTACGCCCACAAGACTTACGCTGAGGGCCTGATCAACTTCATGCGCGACGAGCTCGGCTTCGAGGCCTACGCCTGCGGCGTCAAGACAGACCGCTGGCGCTCGAAAAACGCCATGGACATCGAAGCGGCCCTCTTGGAAAACCCGCCGACCCTCTTTTTCGGCAGTATTAACGAGAAGATCTATATCACCGAACATATCCTGCCGACGCGCTTCATCGCGGCGGCCACCCCGATGCCGATCGTCTGCCGCTCCACCGGCACCCCTTTTATGGGCTACAACGGCGTCGTCTACCTGACCCAGATCGTCAGCAACGAGCTCTTCGACATCCTCTACAGCCACATCCACATCGAGTACGCGCCGGAAAAAGACAAACGCCGCCGCGAGCGGGACGCCGCGCGCAAGGAATGGGAAGAGCAGTTGAAGGGTTCCATTGTCATCCGTGAGGTCCGCTGGCCCGAAGAGACAGTGGCCCATATGGAAAAGGTCCTCAAAAAGGTGCCCTTCTTCGTCCGCGTCAGCGCCTCGAAGATGCTGCGGGTGGAGAGCGAGAAACTGGCCAAGGAGCAGTTCCGCGACTACGTGACCACCGATGACGTGGATCAGGTCTACAACCGGTTCAAACGATAGGAGGAACGCCCTTGCTGGGATTCGGCTTTCTCTCCCTGCCCACCTGGTTCGTCCACATCGCCAGCCTCATTGAATGGGCTATCGCCGTCGTCCTCGTCTACCAACTGGGCCAGCGCCTGAACCAGGTCTGGCTCCAGCGCCTCCCCTGGGCGATGATCCCCTACATGCTGAGCGGCGTCTGCGCCATCTGGTATCACGTGACCTATGACACCCAGCAGTGGCTGAGCGACGCCCAGAGCTACCTGACCTTCCTGGGCAGCACCGCCTTCGGCGTCTGGGCCTTCTTCTTCCTGCGGTCGTTGCAGACCTTTCGGATCTCGTCGCTGTCGGCGCGATCGGGGCAGCCCAGTAAACGGGAAGGCGGGGTGAGCGATCATGTCTAGCACCGCCGAGATGCTGATGACGCTCTCCATCTTCCCCTACCTCTATTTCCTCTACGTCTTATACCGGGTGCGCCAGGAGCGCCCCGAACTGGTCCACCCCCTCACCTACAACGGCTTCGTGGCCATGCTCGGCTTCGTCTTCTTCACCGCCTGCACAGGCCTCTACGCCGTCAAAGTCCTTGGCGCCCCCACCCTGGGCCATGTGGACTACCTGCACGGCATCTCCGAAGCGGGACTGACGATCACCAACGGCTTTATCCTCTCGGGACTGCGGCGTCACTTGAAACAGCTTGACGCCAAGGCCGCCAGCGGAGGAAAATAAAAAGGGCCGCCCCTGGCCGGGCGGCTTTTCCCGCTTGTATAACAACGTACAGAACATATAGGAGCTGGTGAAATGTCGGAAAAGAATTTCTATGCGGTCTATGGAAAAGGCGGCAGCGGCAAGAGCTTCGTCATTTCCAACCTATCCAACGCAACGGCCCGTCTGGGCAAGCGGGTCCTTCAGATCGGCTGCGACCCCAAACACGACTCAACGGTCATCCTCTTCAACGGTGTCAACCCGCCGACCCTGTTGGAATACTGGGCCGAACTGAACGAGCACTCTGACGAGGTGGAACCAACACCCCGCGTGGAGGACATCATCTTCAAGGGAAAAGGCGTCTACGCCTTGGAGATTGGCGGCCCGGAAGTGGCCATCGGCTGCGGCGGCCGCGGCATCTCCCTCGGCTTTGAAGTCCTGGAGAAAATGGGCCTCTACAAATGGGACTTTGACTACGTCTTTCTGGACTTCCTGGGCGACGTGGTCTGCGGCGGCTTCGGCGTTCCGATCAGCAAGTCCATCGCTAAATCAATCATCCTCGTCGCCGGCAACGACCACCAGTCCCTCTATGTGGCGAACAACATTTGCTCGGCTGTGGCCTCCTTCGCCAAACTGGGCGGCAAGTCCCGCATCCTGGGCATGATCATCAACAAGGACGACGGCAGCGGCTACGCCGAACAGTTCTGCGACACCGTCGGCATCAAGGTGCTGGCGAAGATCCCGAACAACCCGGAAGTGGCGAAGTTGAACGTGGCCTTCGAACTGGTCAGCGACATCCCGCCCTACGACAAGCTCTTCCAAGACCTCGTAAAGCGGTTGCCGGAAGAGACGGGTGTATTGCCGAAGCCGATGGATTTTGAGGCATTCTCGAAGATCTACCGGGATATCCCGCAGGTGCAGTTGGAGCGGGTGACGGTGGAGGAGATGTTTAATCGGTAATATTTAAACATAAGACAACGCCCCAGTTACTAAAAACCGGGGCGTTAACTTATGTTTAAATAATCATATTGTAGTTAAATTAAAGTTATCTTCCAGAAATCTACTTAAAATAATCACTTCTATTTTATTCGGCCTACCGCTATCGAGAAAATATTTCCTCATTTTCTCATTGCTGTTTTTGTCAAACATCTGAAATCTATATTTCATTCCTTGAATATCAGTAATCTCATCATCTTGTAAGAGTGGTGATTCCCAACAAATTACTTGATGTAAATATAAAAAAGAGTGATTAAAATCTTCACCATCCGTCAATTTATATTTACACTCTACAAACCTATGCTCCCCAACGTTAGTTACGATATGTGGTTGCTCGACTAATAGGTCGTATCCAAAATGGGAATCAATATCAAGAACTCTCCATTTAAACGTTTGAGGCCATAGCGCGTTTATTTGTGCTAATAGCCAAATAACCCCCTGTTCACTTTTGGGTTCTAAAAACTCTAACTTTTTATTATCTTTTGTAATAACAAAGTGTTTTTTGTCCTTAACCTTCGCTAATCTTCTTTTTACTTGTTTTCTTTCCAATTCTGCTTTTCTTCTACCCGCCTCAATTTTTACACGTTCAGCAAATTCAAGGTATTCCGGGGTACCTAAAATTAAATCCGCGATTACATTTTTAGCAGTGTTAATTATGCTATTCAACAGCCTCTTTGGTGTATTATCTACAGTAGCTCTGTTTGCTGTTAACTCAAACGATTGACTGTTAACAAATGCATGCCACTTCGTCCACTCCGATCGTTCAGCAAATTCCTCATTTTTACGTTGTATTGGAACATAGTCTTTGCACAAATAAATCCCGTATCTTTCAGATACTGTATATTGGTCATCTCCACGATACCGATTGTTTGTAGGTTTACCCGGCCATTTTAACATTTCGTTAAATTTTCTTTTAGCTCCATCACCTTCCACCCCAAATACAATATCGATACTATGTTGCGGAAAATCGTTAACTGGTATGTTAGGCAATACCCATCTTCTTATGTAAAAATTTTCGGGTCTTCTATCGTCAATGGTATTTAATAAATCAAAATTATAACTTTCAGGTGGGAATGGATGCCCATAGGGTATTTCTTCGTATTGATTAGTTCCAAAGCCCCTTAAAAATAACCTACAGTTTGGTTTTTCAACGCTATCAATTTCATTACCTACACTCCCCCACGCTGTAAACCATAAAATATAGTCTTTTAAAAATTTGTGGCTAAAGGTAGCGGTAACATTACTGTCGTAACCTCTAATTGATATATATGTTCCGGATTTCATGCTACTCAAGCAATTATCCTCTGTATCAAGTTCCTCCATCAAAACAATTGGTGGATTATCGCAACCTTTTCTTACTGATACATTTAGCTTTTTTAACGGCTCAGCCAATACAGCCCTAATAGTCTTACCTTCTGACGTTTTTGTGATTACGATTACTTCGGTGCTGTTATAAAAAATTTTTGTTCCATGCCCTTTTTCGCCGATAGTCTTTTTGTTTCTTCTTTTTTTGCTGGCACCTAAATCAAAAAAAGATTTTAATTCATACGAGTCCATTCCTTCACCATTATCGATAATCTCTATTAATAATTCATCGTCTACCCCGTGAGTATCGTCTGTTGAAACGGCAATATAGATTTCAGTCGCTCCCGCATCAAGAGAATTATGGATTGCCTCTCTAATCATTTCTTCCGGTTTTGTGAAGTCTCTTGAAACCTCACGAAGTTCCTTTGCAACGAAAACTTGAGGTGTGTAACTAATTTCCATATAATGAGCATCCTCCTTTTACTGCTTTAACTCATGCTTATATCTACAGCTATTTTACTTAAGTTAAATTCTTTTCTAAAAAGGATTTGTATTATTTGATTTATTGCTCCCATGTCATTACATATCTTAATAATTTTTCAAAGTCTGCTTTCTGTTTCTGAAAATCTCTATGTATCATAGCCCTTGGGCCAGGATGGTAAAAGGGAATAACAGTATATTCGTTCCAAAGAAAGCGTTTACCTACCCCAGACTTTAATTGAGTAGTATGCGAAGAGATAATATTCAGAGCGTCTAATGCAGTTTTTCCAAGCGTAACAATTATCTTCGGTTTTACCAACTCAATCGTCATCATTAAGTAGCAGCTACAGTTTTTTAACTCTTTTTTGGTAGGTGTCCCGTTTGTTCCCTTTTCTTCCCGAGGATTGCATAAGACGGCATTTGTGATAAAGATATCCTCACGACGCCAACCGATGCTGCGTAGCAATATTTCGAAGTTATCTCCCGTTCTATCCCCATAAAGGGGGATTCTGGTGCGATCCGCACCTAGACGCCCCGGAGCTTCGGCGATAAACAACACTTTTGAGTTGATGTTTCCGTTTTTTTCTGATAGTACTTTGACTCGGTCTCTTAACCGTTCACATAGGGTGCAATGCTGTACAGATTCGTAAAGATCCGCCATCCGTTGTTCTTTCGTGAAGGAAGCAAATACGTCGTTCATTTTATTGCCCCATTTCCAAGTAAGCAACTTGGATCCGGTCCCGAACCTAGCTTTCCGTTAGCGATCACTTTCTGGGCCAAACACCCGGAGCCGCAGCGTTCCACGGAAGAGCAGGATTGGCATGGCTCAGCTTTGGGTTCTTCTAGCTGGGACCGAACCGCGTTCAGATAGGGTGATTTGTACCAGCAGTCTGCGAGAGAGAACTGTTGTAATGTAGAATAGTCCAACGTCCCAACCACTTCTTCTGCTTGAATTCTCTTGAATGCGTCACAGGGATATAAACGAAGCTCCGGATCAATGATAAGGCGGTCCTTACCGGACATACATTGTGGTTTCTCATCGATTGAAAGAAAACTGAGGGGCGAACCTGTTCGGATATCGTGCCCTTGCCGTCTTAATTCTTCTATTGTTCGTTTCAATTCGAAATGTTTCCCGCGATCAAGCTCAAACGTTTTTATCAAGCCCCCTCGTCCCTGAGGCACAAAACGAAGGATGCTGATCCGGCGGATGCCTTGTTTCTTAGCGTCATGCGCTACGTCAAACAGTTCTTTGTAATTTTCTACAAGCGGAACAAAGTGCGCTTCTACTTCTAGACCTAAGGAAATCGTTTTTAGTATCGCTCTCCAGGTGATGTCATAACTGCCCGCAATTCGGGTAATCCGTTCGTGTGTTTGAGCTCGACCAAAGAGGCTGAATACAACCCGTGTAAGACCAGCCGTCTTTAGCTGGGGCCAAAGTTCCAAGCCATTTTCAGGATTCCCCGAGCTATAAAGAGAAACTTTCATACCTAGACGGGCTGCTACATCGACAGCCTTTACTAAACCAGGCCAAATCAACGGTTCACCACCGGAAAAACTAAACTCTTCAACTCCCATGGAAGCAGCTTGTTGTAGAACGTTTAAACAAGCTGCTTCTGTGACTTCTACGGGAGCAGTGGGACCCGCATCACTAGAACAGTGAATGCAATTTAACGGACACCTACGGGTCACTTCCAGTTTAATTTCTTTCAATGGATAAGGTTGTTGGAAACTTGTCATCGGAGCCGATCCACCAATCTACTCAATTCTTCTTTGTGATTCTCGACAAAAGCTCGGGAGGAAACACACGTCAACCAGGAGGCCTGACCTCCCGTTTGTTCGGCGATAAAGTTCAGTAACTGACACAGCCCCCAGTAGTTGCCGTATGCTCTCTCCAAGAAGTCATGGCTTCGGTACACACACAGTAACCCCATCCGCCTCGGATCTCCTGGTTCCTGTTGTACGGCAACATAATTTAAGCAAGGACCTCCCCGAGGCCTCACTGATTCACCGCCCGGCCGACAGATGGTCATCGTATAAGCTGCCTTGACAGTACGCGGATTACTCTGAACCGCGCTGATAATCCGTTTAAGTTGGTTTTCAACAACTGATCTTCCACGAGTATTAATTGTCTCGAAATGTGTCATTCGCCGGAAATAGGTGCCCCAGGCCCCCGGTTTTCCGGCATATTGTCGCTTGTATAGCCCACGCTCACCGTTATACTTTTCAAAGAAGTCGTCCATAGCGGGGTATTTAGCGTATAGTTTGTATGGGAAGATGGTATAGGCTACAGCTTTGGGGCTTAGGATATCGATGTCTGAGGCGAATCGCTCGACTTCTTCATGTAACCGGCCATCAAAGGCATTTGGATTGCGGATATGTACAACTAAATTCCAATGCGTCCACCGACTATCTCTTAACAATCGTACAGCCTGCAGCCAAGCGTCCTGAAATCCCTCTGCCTCTATAAGCTCTGGAACTGACATTCGCCTCCCCCTTTCTGGTTATACAAAAACACCTTTATTTTTAAAATGTTACCACGTATGCCCACGCGACTCATGTCGTTTTAGGTCGTATTTTCATGCTTTTAGGGCATTTCCTTTGCTTTTCACTAAATTTCGTGACAGGATTTTTATCCGGTAAATAAAGCTTGCATGGAGATGAAAATAGTCATATCCAACTAGAAAAAAATGGGGCATAATAGTATCGCGGTTAACTTGAGTAACTCGCATGGATACGTTTTTTCAAAAAGGAGGTGATTCTGATCATGCAAGATGCAGAGGAGTATAACCTACATGTCCGCTTATCCGGTCAAGAAATGGATGAGCATAAGGTGTCCTTGGATGTCCTAACCCGTGTTTTAACCGGATTACAGCAGATCTGCTATCTTCTCGCCACCGATCATCACCAGCATTCTTTTCAACAACGTTTTCGGGTTCCTTCTGCGATTCAACGGCAATACTTGCTCAGATGTGCGCTTCCCCAGTCGGGGAGTTATGTCGTTCCGTTGTCGCTGACTCCCCCGGAACAAGGGACCATTTTAACGGATGATCTGATGACTGTCCTCGCAAAGATGAACTCCTTTTTTCGTTCTCTTTCCTCTGGCAGTGATGAGATGATGGCGACAGTTACGCAAGACAAAGCCATTCGAAACCGGCTGCTTCGAGAATCGAAGCGACTGCTACCCAAGGCCGATGAGCGTTGGGTCTTCGGAATTCAGTTTGCTTCCAATCCTACTGAGCACCGTCTGGACTATTTATCCAGTCGATTTATTGACTCGTTGCTTAGCGCTCATAACACAGAAGACCAATTATTAACGGTCACAGGTGAGTTAATTCGGATTGACTTTGAACAACGTCGGGCAGTCATAAAATATCCTCCAACGCACCGAGAAATTGAATGCATTTACCGTGAGGAACTCGAAGACACGATGATCGACAGTCGCCGCCAGATGATCCAGGTAACCGGCCAATTTACGTTAAACAATGACGGGCATCCCTTACGGTTGACAGAAGTGACCAAGATTGAAACCTTGGACCTGAGCGATGTTGTCCTTACCACAGTCCCATCATCTCGAAGGGTCCTAAAATTTAAGCAACCCATTGTCATTACCCCTTACCTGGATTCGGATAGCCAACAACTGCTTGTTTTAGAAGAACCCTCGCTTGGGATTCATGTTTTCGGCTACACGCGAGATCAGGTCATCCAAGAGTTATATGAACAAGTTCAATTTCTCTGGGATGAGTATGCCAAAGCTCCAGAATCAAATCTTGCGCCAGATGCCCAACAACTTCGCCAATGGCTACTCTTCATGATTGAAGAATTGGAGGGTGGTTCATGAATCGTCCGAAGGCGAAAGTAGAAAAATCGCTGCTGTCAAAAGGGTTCAGCCGGAGTGAGAATGACCATAGCTATTTTGTTTATGTGACCAAAGATGGAAAACGGACAACCGCGAAGACCAAAACAAGTCACACGTCTAAAATGAAAGAGATTCCCTCGAACATTCTTGCCCAAATGGCGAAACAGTGTCACCTTCAGACGCAGGAATTTATTGATCTCGTCGACTGTCCATTATCACGAGACAGATATGAAGAAATTTTGTTCGAACGGATGAGGAAATTTTGCAGTTAAAACCGGAACAACAACATCAGTTGGGCATGTAAAAACCCGCCTTTTCTTGAGTTCGAAAGGGCGGGTTTCATATTTTTTCTGCTTCCAAACTGAACGTTTATTTATCCAACGTTTCCAGAATGTATTACCCCTCCTCCCTCTTCACCACCGCGCAAGCCACCCCGAGAATCCGGGCCTGGTCGATGTTTATCGGGATGGGTTCATACTTCTGGTTTTCCGGCAAGAGAACCTATGCCCCATTTTGACAAACCGCTTCAGCGTGGCGTCATCGTCGAGGGATACGGCAACGACGTCGCGGTTTGCCGTAGAGGACGAGGGGCTTCGTCTCGCTGTCCGGGAAGAATTTCGCTCATTGGCGTAAAGGTTGCGGATCTTGTCCTGGAACTAAACGTCCTGTTGACTGTTCATACTCAACTCGTTTGTCAAGGGCAATTTGTGAACTAACATTATTAAATACTTTATTTATTTTTTCATCAAATTGTTCGTCGCTTATTCTAGTAAGTTTCATATGGTAGTGGTTTAATTCATCAGCCATATCTACAAAATATCCGTACCCATATGTATATTTGCCTTTGGCATCTTTATAAAACTTTATATAGCCGTAATTTCGAATTCTTTTTCCCGTTCCTACCATGGTAGCGTCTGCAGTAAACGATAATTCATCAATCTTTTTATCATAGTGAACATCTCTACTCGTCCACTCTGATCCTAATAGTCCGTCCGCCGATATTCCATATCCTGTGTAGATGTATCTGCCATGGGATAAGTATATCTTACAGACACTTTCAGGGCGATTGCCATTCTTCATGATTGTTATCGCCCATGCTCCCTCAACTCTAGAAATCGGAGATGTTAGCCTCAAAAATCCGGCACTGTTACTAATAAGTTCATAAACAAAGAGCAATATGGCCCCTATGCTTAACGCGCCAAATAAAGATGCTGAAATTGGCCAGCTTAGCGTTTTGGTAAGTAGGTGGTCGTGAATCAGCGTAACTAATAACCCAACAATGCCGCCAAAAGCGGCTGGCAAAACTCTTTCCATAATACCCCCCCTTTGTTGGCTAACCATTATACTATCATGTACATCAACGTATTTATTGTCGTTTTAGGGCGAATTCTCATATTTTGAGGGTTTTGATAGTATTCCTATCTGTTTTTTTACTTTAGGTTAGTTTGAAAGAATACAAAAAAAAACCGGAACTCGCTGGCAGAGTCCGGGCTCTCTTTCGGATCTAATTTTAAGTCCCCAAAAAGTTTCACATTTAGCCCTTCCCCTTCTCCGGCACCTCCACCACAAAATGCACCATCTTCTCCCGCTGGCTCACCGTGACCGTCCCGTTATACCGGTTGACGATCTTTTTCACCAGCGCCAGCCCCACCCCGGAGATCTCCTTCTTCCGGGTCGAGAAGCCGTAATCGAAGATCTTGTCGAGCACCTGTTCGTCGATGAAGCCGTAGTTGCTGATCCGGATCCGGTACAGTCCGTCCTGGACGGCGCACTCCACTTCGATCAGCCGTTTTTCCTCCTCATAACCCTCCACCTCTTCCAAGGCGTTTTGCAAGAGATTTCCGAAGACGGAGACGGCGTCGGAGGGGCTTAAGGGGAGTCCGGCCAGGTCGTCGTGGATGTCGAGGCGGAAGGTGACCGTTTCGCCGATATCGCTCGTCATCTTGTTGACGAGGATGGCGCTGATTTCAGGGCGGGTGATCTTGGTGACGTTCATGCCCTGGCGAAAGCGGATGTTGTAGCTGCGTATGTACTCTAGTGCCAGTTCCGGTTTGTTCAGTTGGACAAAGCCGTAGATCACCGACAGTTGATTGAGAAACTCATGCTGGTTGTTGCGGTAGACCTGCATCGTTCGCCGGGCAGAATCCAACTGCTGGTTCTGTTCCATCGTGTCGATGAGGATCCGCTGTAATCGCTGGGTTTTCACGATCAGAAAGAGCAACCCGGCCAGGGCGATGACGACGATGAAGGGGGTGTACTGGCTGATTTCGGGAAGGGGTTCCAGGCCGCTGAGCGGGCCAATGCCGCTATCAAAGCTAAAAATAAAGACGACAAGAAACAGCAGGAAGGCCACATAGATCAGGACGCCGCGCAGCAGCCCTTCCAGTTCCTTTTTCCGTTTATTCAGTTCGGAACCGTTTTCTTGCGTATCGGACACTGTCACTAACCCCAATCAGCAGTATGATGCTGGTCCAGCCGAAGAGTATGCTATACCATTCATCTTGAAAGAAGGAACGGTCCTGGA
Organism: Heliomicrobium undosum; assembly: GCF_009877425.1. Classification (NCBI taxonomy): domain Bacteria; kingdom Bacillati; phylum Bacillota; class Clostridia; order Eubacteriales; family Heliobacteriaceae; genus Heliomicrobium; species Heliomicrobium undosum. The sequence goes on from NZ_WXEY01000031.1 coordinate 23,533, forward strand.
GCAAACGAGAAAAGAGCGGATACGTGAGGCTCTCCACGGTGAGCAGAAAAATCATGCCGAGCAATGAGGCGAGCAGCGCCTTCGATAGCTCCAGCCGCAGTATCACCCTGCCAAAGAGGGTGGAAGACAACAGGACGACAAAGACATGAAGGCCGAAAACGATCTGCGCCGAACGGGCGATCTCCACGCAGATGGCTGTCGGGATAGCAAACAGCAAGAGCCGTTTGAGCGGGATCGCCTCTTCTTTCAGGATCGTCAATCCCGCATAGTACATCGCAGCCACCTCATATATTAGGTACCCAAAAAAATGCACAAATGTTTTAA
>NZ_WXEY01000032.1 GCF_009877425.1 Heliomicrobium undosum
AATAAATATGTAACTAGATATAAGGATAAGATTAAATTCGGTATTACCAATATTGGGTTAGGGAAAGACAGATTGATTGTGCATTTTTATATCGATAACCAGTCAGACAAAGATGTAAAAGTGGCTGTATTTAAAAATATGTCCTTTATAGACGGTACAAGAAAACAATATGAGGCAATTGCATTTGAGAGTGATGATTTTACTAATATTAGTCCCGGTGCATATAAAGAGGGTAAAGTAGCGTTTAATTATTCAACTGCCTTGATAAAGGGTAATTATTCTTTCGAATCAAACTTTTGGATTATGGACCCAACAGCAGGAAATACACACTTCTCAATTCCTATTGTAGTAGATTAATTAAAATTTCTCGTTTTTGTGTGATAGGAGTGGGTTAATCAGACCACTCCTATCCGATTAAATACATATTTTCTTAGCTAATTTTTTCCTCGTAATTACGGATAAAAGTTGGGATTTTCTGGTTACCATCAAGGATCTATTTCGCTAGAAATTGTAGATTGGGTACTGAGTAGCACAATGACCAAAGAACTTGGCATTCAAGCGCTTCAAAGCGCGATTCCCAGGCACCGCCCATCTGAAACGAAAACGCTAGGAAATCAAGCTATCCTGCAGCCGACTAAGTCATACTAAGTCATACTAAGTTATGTCCAACAAAGCGGGAAGACCTTACATAGGAATCATAGAAGATTGGATCAGCCGTTGGCGGAGTTCAACGCAGTTATTATATCTACTGCATCCCTCAGCCTTTCATTCAAGACGGGTGCAGGAATGTCAGCCCAAGATCGAACACGAATAATAGAATTATCCACAACAATATTGGAATCAAGGTCTCTCCATTCTTCAGGCACTGCAATAATAACCAATAGATTATTCACTAGCAAAGCTGCTCCTTTTGAATAAACATCGGTCATCCGAAACAACGGCAAGTCTCGTTCATTTGTGGTGTAAATCGACAAAAATTGATAGTTCGGCCTATCCCTCAGTTCTTGAATCATAAATGGATTCAAAGGAAATAGGCGAGCAAACTGAACTTTCTTATTGTATTCTTTTAATGCATCCTCACGGCTCCTATACAAATAGAACACACTGCCGTTTCTATCAAATTCTTCTACAATTCCTGTGATCTCTGAGTAGCCTATATCGAATTCTGAATTGGATCTAAAAGAAGGAGGTATTCCGGCGTCCCTCAAATCATTAGAAGTAAAAAAGTCTTTATTTGATTTGATCTCATTTAATAGAGAGCAATCAATCCGGCATGAAACACGTTCCCCGAATATGGATGACATAAAAGCAAACTTAAAAAGTGATAAATATAAAAATAAAATCAAATACGGTATAAATTTTTTGCGGTCTCCAATTGTTTCAAGTTTATATAATTTAACCTTGGCTATTTTGATTAGGATCATACCGATAACGAATATGATAAAAAAACTAGATAAGCCGTGTTTGAAATAGATCACTCCCACTCCCCCCAGTGTGATGATTCATTACAAAAATAGCGGTTAGAGACGGCGTCTCTTAACCGCTATTTTCTATTCATTGATTCACCTATTAAAACAAACAATAGTGCGTCTTTTGAGATGAAAGGATGCCCGTAGTTATTGATGCTTTGATCATATTCGCCAGGGACAATTATAAAGAACCCGCCACCTTCGCCAATTCCCCGGACATCAGTCTCAGTTCCTGAATCGTTGAGGTAATCTTCTGCAAAATCTCGTTTTGATTCTCCGTCGATTCAAGCGAATGGCTCACACTATCGGCGCATGTTTTGATCCCATCGGTGATATTGCTCGTCAGCGTCTGAATCAATTTCGCCGTCTTTTGAGACTCATCGGAGAGCTTGCGAATCTCCTCGGCGACGATCTGGAACCCTCGACCTTCTACGCCGATGCGGGCCGACTCGATGGAGGCATTGATGCCGAGCATTTTTGTCTTACCCGATATCTTGGAGATAAAACCGAGGACTTTATTGATCTGTTGCACCGATTCGGAGATGGTTTGAATGCGACTCGTCAGTTCATTCACATTGCCTTTTATCGTTTCCGAGGCGGTGACGATTTGCTCGATGTTTTGGTGCAAATCGCTCATAAAGGAGTTGATCTCATTGGACAGGTGAATCGATCGGTCTTCTGTTTCCATCGATAAGCCTACACCGATGCAGCCGATGACATTTTCGTCGTCATCCAGTATCGGCGTTACCGTCGCTTTGAAGGGAAATCCGTAGGCTTCACGAGGCACGACTCCGACGATCACCTGTTTGGTATCCATGGCTAGGTGGATGGGATCCTCCTTGGGGACTGTCGCGCCGGTGTTCTGCTTAACATCGATGATCTCACCAGGGAAATAGGCTAAAAACTTCTCCCTGTCGGTGACACAGAACATCATGTCCTTCGAGATGATCCTCGAAAGATAGGGACCGATGGTTATAAAAGCGTCAACTAAATCTTTCCCTTTAATCATTGCCACTCCACCTCTATCTCACTTACTGAGTTTTTATATATAACTCGATCTTACAAAAATACCCTGACATAGTCAACGAATTTGCTTAACAAAAAAACAACATACGTTTAACGTATGTTTAACATTGCGAGTGAAACGAAAATGACAGACGCCACGAAAAATCCCCACCTCGCACAAGGTGGGGGTCGAATGTCGCCTGCTGTTTTGTATCAATACGTCGCCCTACGGAATTACTCGTTATAAACCAGTTCCATCTCGATCAAGGCGCTCACATCGAAAACCTTGATAAAGCTGATCCGGAGATCCTCATTATAGTACCACCCATTCTCTCCAGCAGTGGACAATTGCGACGCCCGTTGCTGCGTGGAACCGTAGGTGAGGCAGGGGAGTTCAGAAGCGCCGATCGTCACGCTGCGCAGACACCCGTTCGCGCCTGCCGCCTCCGCCGGATCGTGAAGGATGGCGACGAAGAAGTGCTTCTCCATTTTGGGTGTGTATCCGTCATGAAGCCGCTCGATGCGCACCAGCCGCTTGCCCCTGCCGTTGTAACGGTGGGTTATCCGCGTCTCCCGGTACTCGCTCTTGGCCTGCGGATCAGCGCCGAAGTTGGGATCGCCGGCAGGCGCCGAGGAACGGCTGACCCCATCGTCGAGATACATGGTGTATTCGCCGTCAGCACCGGGGTAGATGTTCAGCGTGATCGGGTTGGGCAGTCCTTTTTCATTGCGTTCACCCACATACTGCTCCAGTTCGATGGTGGGGATCACGGCGCCGTGGCGGACATACATGGGAACGATGAAACCGATATGGTTTGAGTCGGCGTTGATGGAGGCGTCGAAATCCCCAATGGTCGTTCCGCCTTCCACGGAGGCTTGCAGCGGTCGCCGGTTGTCCATATAGCTGTACCAGCGGCTTCCCGCCGGGAGATAGACCTGTCTTTTGCCGAAGCTGTTTTCTTGGGATTGTTTTTCCAGAACCGGCGCGATTAACAGGTCATTGCGCACCATGAACTGGTTGTTTATGAAGACAAGCTTGTCGTTTAAGAGCGCTTCATCTTGCTCATCGGTCAGGAAGAGGGGGCGGCAGATGGGCATGCCGTTCAAGGTGTTTTCAAACATGGCGTCATAGAAGAGTTGCATCAGGCGGTAGCGGAGTTCGATGTAGTATTTGCATACCGGCAGAACGCTCGAATAGATCGGCGCTTCATTGGGCGCCACTTTTCCTGCGTCGACGAGCTGCTGGTAAGCGTAGGGCTCTTGAAACAGCTTGATGTTATCTTTGGCGATGTAGTGGTTGCGGAACCAGGGGAGGAAGGCGCCGGCGGCGGTCCAGCGGATCAGCAGTTCAGGGTCTGCCCACTGTTCGTTATCCTTCGGCTCAAATCCGCCGATGTCCTGACCGCAGATCGCCTGCCCGGTCAGCCCCAGGGAAAGCACCTGGGCTACGTTGATCCGCAGGAAGTCCCATTCGGAGGCGTTGTCGCCGGTCCAGAGCGCCGCGAAGCGGTGCATGCCAGAGAAGCATCCCCGTCCGATGATGAAGTTGCGTTTGTTCTCCCGTCCTCGCAGGTGGTTTAACCCGTGATAGGTGGCCTTATGCAGGTTGTAGGAGTAGAGATTCCATACCGTGAAGGCGGGACTCTCCTGGTAGAGAGATGTGCTGTCTTCAGGGTCATAGGCTTTTGTAAAGTCGTCGGTCACCAGCAACCGCGACGGAAAGCCAAGCATGTCTCCGCGCGATTTGTCGATGCAGGGGGTCGTCATGTCCTGCCAGACCATTTCCAGTCCCATATCGAAGAGGGTTTGGTATTGTTCCCCCCACCAGTCACGGACCTCTCTCTTTCCAAAATCAGGATAGTTTCCCGTGGTGCCGCCGTGTCCGTAGTTGACTTCGCCGATGTAAGGAGCGCCGTCGTTGAAGGGTGCGTCCGAATCGAGGGTATAGGAGTGTTCCTCGCCGCCCTGATAGCAGTAGTAGGTCTTTGCGTCAGGTTTGTCGGCGCGAATGCGCTTATCGACGACAAAGTAGTTCTTTTCCTTCCCGCTGTAATAGGTGTCGTATCTGGGGTGATCGGGATCGCCGGATTCATCGGGATCTTGGTTACTGATGATGGGGGTGATATTTGTACTGCACTTGTAGCCCAGGCTGCGCAGACCGGCGAACATCTCCTTCGGGGCGGGGAATCGCTCATGGTCGATGGTAAAGGTTTTATGTTTCCGCTGAATGTCGACATCGATATGCAGACCGTCGATGGGGATTTGATACTCCCTGTACTCCCTTGCCAGCGTCTCTACCGCGTTGCGATCTTCCATGCCATAGCGCCCTTGGTGGTAGCCGAGGGCGTAGCGCGGCTTTAACCGGGCTTTCCCGACCAGGGAGGTGAAGGCGTCGAGCACATCGGAGCAGTTTCTTCCGAGGAAGAAGTAATAGTCCAGATCCCCGAAGCGGCTGCCAAACATGTACCGGCTGGAGTTCAAAAAGCCGATGTCCATGCAGACCTGCGAGGGGTTGTCGATAAAGAAGCCGCACACATTTTCTTTGTCGGGAACGCCGAAGAACTCCATGAAAAAGGGATCCGAGTGATAGAGGGGTTCTCTGTTCTCTAGGGGACCTCGGTTGTACACCTGCCGGTAGCGCATGTTGTCATAGTTGAAGAAGGTCAGTTGGGCTGTGTTCTTCGAAAGATCGAGGCCCCCATGTTCCCCGAATCCGATGAACTTGGCGGTGGCCCGTTTTTGGAAGGACTGGATGACGGAATACCCGTCCAGGCCGTTTTCGGTGTAGTAGATGGCCGGCGTCGCCGTCGACAAAACGGGGAAGGGGCCGTCAGGGTCGAGTTTGTAGGCGGTGATGCTGAAAGGAGAGTACTGGACGACGAGCTTCATATAAGGGACTTTCTGGCTGTCCTTAGTGATGATATGTAAGGCGCGAATATTGGACTTCATATCCACGTCGACAGAAAAGGGTTCCATCAGCCGGTGCAAATCGGAAAATGTATCCGTGACGATGGAACGGGTGTTGAACTTGGGGTAGTCTTCGGGCTTTTCTTTGTCCGGTCCAAAACGCAACCGGAATGTATCCATGCGGGGGAACTGGAGCAACATGACGCAGGTCTTGCCATCGGCTCTTTGGAAAAAAAGGGAGATGCTCTTTTGTCCGTCAAAGGCTGCACCGATGACAGAATCAAGGCTGTTCCAGGAGACGCAGCCTTCAAAAAACTGTTCGACCCGGACAAAGCGAAAGGCTTGCGTTTTCAGCAAGGGTGGACCCTCCTTCGCATCTACGACCGGCTTGAGGGACGTGTGAATGGACCAATAATTAAATGTTACCATGAATAAGTATTCCAAAAAATGGTTTTATATTCTTTATCATTCTTTTTCTCGGCAGTTTACATAACATCTATTTTGCGAAGTTGTATTTACGAGGAGGTCTTTGTTCGACGATTCGGAGGGGGTATTCACGGAACGCCTGCAGACTGAAAAACACCGTTTTCAGGTCGGAAGACCCGGAAGCGGTGTTTCATTATAAATATATTCAATTCGACCTCGAGATGTTCCCGCACCGCCCTCCGGTTGCGCGCAGCAGATCGGCAGGGGAGAGGACCATCTGGCAGCCGCGCACCCCGGCGCTGATCGATACTCTCTCCACCGACTCGATCCGCTCGTCCACGTAGAGGGGGTACTTTTTTTTCGTTCCCACCGGGGAAACGCCGCCGCGTACGTAACCGGTCAACGGTTGCACCTCTTTTAAGGGAACCGTGTCCACCTTTTTGTTGCCGCTCAGGGAAGCCAGTGCTTTGAGGTCCAGTTCGTAGTCTCCAGGGATGCAGGCCAGAATGACGCCTGTCTTGTCCCCCCGGGCGACGAGCGTCTTATAGACCTGTTTAATAGGAAGGTTGATTTTCTTCGCTACCGAGACGGCGGAAAGGCCTGCTTCATCGACTTCATATTCTATCAATTCGTAGGTAATCTTCAGTTGATCGAGGAGGCGGGCGGCGTTTGTTTTTTGGACCATGGAACTCATCTCCTTCTGCATGATGACTTGTCCAAAGGATGTCGTTCAGGCTAAGCAGGGCAGCCTTTAGGGTATTGATGCTCATTCATGAAATGAGACCTGTAGGATGGCGCCTTCATTAGCGTACCACGCGGAGTGTCTTGGGAAAAGGGTCCTTTTCACTCCTGTCAAGGTACTCTCCCGTGGATGTTTTTTTCTCGCTAGGAAAAAAAGAATGGTTTTAGCGGAAAGGGTAGAATTATAATGAAAGTAAAGATTTTGTTCGAACTAGGACAGGAGGAAGAGTAGGATGGCGACCCAAATAACCCGCCTACTGATGGAAAGAAAGGAAAAGCTGTTGCAGATCTGGATGGAAGGACAGGTCTCCGAATTGTCTCTTCGATTGGATCGGATGACCTCCCAGGACCTGTACCGGCAGTCAAAGGAGTTTGTTGACGCTTTCGTCGCCGCTGTCGCATCGGGGAATGTGGAGGACCTCAACCGCCACGAATGGGAGCCTGTCAGACGGATGCTCGTTCAGATCTCCGTCTCCCGCAGCCACCAGGGGTTCAGCCCCACGGAGACGGCCAACTATATCTTCAGCCTGAAAGAAGTGTTGATCCGTCTGATTCAGAGCGAACTCAACAATCAGATAGACGTCTTCGTTCAGGAGTTCATTCCCTTGTCACGAGTCCTGGACAAGCTTGGCCTGATCACCTTTGACAGTTACACCCGGGCGCGGGAGGAGATCATCATCCGCCAGCAGCAGGAGATGCTGGAACTCTCCACGCCTGTCATCCGCGTCTGGGATGGCATCCTGGCACTGCCCCTGATCGGCACTTTGGACAGCGGGCGGACCCAGGTGATCATGGAAAATCTGTTGCGGGGGATCCAGGACACCAATTCCGATGTGGCCATCCTGGACATCTCTGGCGTGCCGACGGTCGACACCCTGGTGGCCCAGCACATCATGAAGACGGTCAGCGCCGCCCGCCTGATGGGCGCCGAGTGTATCATCAGCGGTATTCGTCCCGAAATCGCCCAGACGATCGTGCAGTTGGGCGTCGATCTGTCCATGGTGAAGACACGAGCCTCCCTCGCCGGCGCGCTCCGGCTGGCTTATGAGATGCGCAAATTGACGGTCGTGCCCGCCGGCAAGGGCTAGGGGGAAGGAGCATGCAACGGATCCCCATTTTGAAGATGGGTCCATTCCTTCTGGTCACGATCCAGGTGGATCTGCACGATCGCCTGGTCATGGCCTTGCAGGATGATCTGACGAACATGGTTAGCAAAACAGGCGCCCGGGGCGTTTTGATCGATATCTCCAGCCTCGATATGGTGGACTCTTTCATCGGCCGCATGCTCGGCGGGATCGCTGCCGTCACCCGTCTCATGGATGCCCAGACGGTCGTCGTCGGCATGCAACCGGCTGTGGCCATCACCATGGTGGAACTGGGACTGGATCTCCCCGGCGTGCTGACGGCCCTGAATGTGGAAAGAGGCATGGAACTGTTGCGTTCCCGGTTGGGGCTCGTTCGGGAGATGGCCCATGACATTGATACCAAAGCGTGAACGTTTCCCTGTCACATGCGCCCAGGAGATCGTGGCCGTCCGGCAGCGGGTGCGTGACCACGCCACCTTTCTCGGCTTCAATCGTTTGGATCAAACCAAGCTGATGACGGCCACCAGTGAATTGGCGCGCAATATGCTCGATTACGCCGGCGGCGGAACGGTGTTCATCGAACAGGTGGAGGCGCAGGGGCGCCGGGGATTGCAGATAACCTTCGAAGACCAGGGGCCGGGGATCGCTGATCTTGACCTAGCGATGCAGGACGGTTATACGAGCGGCAACGGGCTTGGTCATGGCCTGCCGGGCGCGAAGCGGCTCGTCAACGACTTTTTTATCTCTTCTCGGGTCGACGAGGGAACTCAGATCGTCATCGTGCGCTGGATGTAGCAGAAAGAAAGGTGGAGGCGCATGAAGCATCACCGGTGGTATCAGGTCCTTGAGCTAAGCCAAGTAGGCGAGGTCCGGCGCGCCGCCAGCGAAATGGCATTTTCCATCGGATTCTGCGCCGAGGACGCCGGGCGGGTGGCCATCGTGGCCACTGAACTGGCCAGCAACCTGGTGAAGCATACGACCGAAGGCGGAGAGATCCTGATGGCGGCCGTTGAAGCGGGTGACTGTTTCGGCATCGAGATCATCAGTCTCGATAAGGGACCGGGTATCGAGAACCTCCAGCACATGCTGCTTGACGGCGTTTCCACGGCAGGCACCGTCGGAAACGGTCTCGGCGCCATCCGCCGCCTGTCCCAGGTCTTTGATATCTATACACGGCCCGAGCAGGGAACGGTGATCGTGGCTCGGATTTTTGAACGGCGATGGCAGCCTGCGGCGGTTTCGCTGGAGGTTGGGGCAATCATGCGGCCCTTCCCAGGAGAAAACGTCTGTGGTGATGGCTGGGCAGTCCGTTTCAGTGTTGGCGGAGGAGAGATCCTCGTCACCGACGGGCTCGGCCACGGGTCGCAGGCAGCAGCGGCTTCCTTGGATGCGGTGCGCTTTTTTCGAGAAACGGCGACCCCATCACCGGCTCAATTTATCCGTTCCATCGATGCCCCAATGCGCTATACTCGAGGAGCGGCGATGGCGCTGGCGTCGATCGACTTGGTCCAGCGTAAGGTCATCTATGCCGGTGTCGGCAATATTGCCGGGAGGATTCTGTCTCCTCAGGGGAGTGCCGGCTGCCTCTCTTATAATGGAACCGTCGGACTCAATCCGGGGCGGTTCCAGGAGAACACCTATCCCTGGCCGGAACAGGCTCTGTTGGTCATGCATTCCGACGGGCTCACGTCCCGGTGGGACCACACCGCCTATCCGGGTCTGCTGACACGTCTTCCCACACTGGTCGCAGCCGTCCTGTACCGAGACTTTTTTCGTGGCAATGATGATGTCACCGTCGTTGTTGTCCGGCAAGGGTGTTAGACATGAATGGAATTGTCATCAATCAATCGGATGTCCAATTTGAACCGGATATTATTCAAGTCCGCCAGAGAGCCCGCGATGTGGCCTCCTTGGCCGGACTCGGCGATCATGACCGGACCCGTCTGATCAGCGCCTTATCAGATATTCTCCGGAGCCTGCTCCTCTGCGGCGGCGGCAAGGTCGAATTCAACCTGCTCGAACGGGATAACCGGCAGTACCTCCAGATCATCATCCGGGGACGGGAAAAGTTCTTCACCGCCGGAGACGCTCCCGGCAATCGTTTGACCCAGGCGCCCGGTCCTTTCCGGTATGAAAACCTGGTCGATTTCTTTACCGTAGAGGATAAGCCGGGGGAGACGGAGGTGCGCCTCGCCAAGGTCATCCCAACCGCTTTGCCGCGCGTCTCCACGCCTGTTGTCGCTCGTTGGCGCGAGGCCTTGGAAAAAGAAAAGCCCCAGACAGCCCTGGACGAGATTAAACAGCAAAACCGGGAACTTGCCCAGGCGCTGGTCATGCTCCAGCAGCGGGAATTGGAATTGAAGCAGCAACTGGAAAAGGTGCAACGGTTAAACGATGAACTGAAAGAGGCGAAGGAAGCCGCCGATGCGGCTAACCGCGCGAAGAGCGATTTTCTTGCCACGATGAGCCATGAAATCCGTACCCCCATGAACGGGATCATCGGCATGACAGAACTCCTTCTTCAAACCGCCTTGGATCCGGAACAGCGCGATTACGCCGATGTGGTCATCAATTCGGCCAACCTGCTGTTGACGATCATCAACGACATCCTAGACTTCTCCAAGATCGAAGCAGGAAAGATGAACCTGGAGAATGTGGAGTTCGATCTGACCGTCTTGCTCACCGACGTGCTGCAGGTCTATTCCGGTAAAGCCGAGGAAAAAGGGTTGCGCTTTGTCTCCCAGATCGACCTGCAAGACCTTCGGCTCGTAAAGGGAGACCCGGTGCGGTTGCGGCAGGTCCTTTTCAACCTGCTTGGCAACGCCGTCAAGTTCACTGAAACCGGCCAGGTGTCGGTGCGCATTTCGCGGGAACATCCGGAACTCTGGCGGCAGTCCGACACTACCGGTGTTCGGGAACCCTGGCGGTTCATCGCCCCATGGAACCCGTGGGTCCGTTTCGAGATCGCTGACACCGGAGTGGGCATCCCTGACAGGGCAAAGGGGAAGCTCTTTCAGCCCTTTACCCAGGCAGATACATCGACGACCCGCCGGTATGGCGGCACCGGTCTAGGGCTTTCCATTGCCAAACGGATTGTGGACCTGATGGGCGGACGCATCGGTTTTGAAAGTAAGGAGAGAAGGGGATCTACCTTCTGGTTTGTCATACCGCTGGAACAGTATGGCCCTACCGGAACCGGTATAACGGACGCCATCAATGTTGCCGACGAGAATGTGGCAGCGAAAAAAGAATCGCCTGCAACAGTCATCGCGCAACAGGGTGTGGCGATCCGGACGGACAAACCGGTGCTTCTCGTCGAGGAGAATCCCGTCAGCCGGCGACTGGCCTTGCTCCAACTCAAAAAGTTCGGACTCACCGTTCACGCCGTTGAGAGCGGGGAGGAGGCGGTCTGCGCCGCCGCCGCCGGCGATTACGCGCTCATTTTCCTAGATTATTCGAACAATGAAAAGGATGGCTTTACCGTTGCAGAAAGGATCCGCGCTCACGCAAAGGGCGCCGGTGGAGCCACGCCCATCATCGCCATGACGGCCTTCGCCCTGCAAGGCGATCAGGAGCGTTATACCGGGGCGGGCATGGATGATGCGTTGCCCAAGCCGCTGAATCGGGAGGACCTGAACCGTCTCCTGTTGCGGTGGCTGCCGATGAATATAGAAGCAGGCTGAACCCCGGAGCACCGGGGTTCTACTATTTAGCCGCAGTGAAAAGTTTCACAACGAAAAAATAATATTTCCGAATATTTTTAATTCACAAAATATTAGACGTCGGACTTTTTTGCTTTATAATGAGTACATACAGAATACATTTCATGTGCGTTGCGGTAAGCCCCTCATTCACAAGCAGCATGCCAGGGCCATGCACTCTTTTTTTGCGCCAATACACGGTCTGACCACCGAGCCACCCGGCCCTCAAATGCTTGAGATGAACTGTGGTTTACGTCCACATGAACCAAACAACAGGTTTCAAATATTGCAGGGGGTGCAAAACGGTGAACATTGTCGTGCTTGTTAAACAGGTTCCCGGCACAGACAACGTGAAGATGGATCCCGTCACCGGCGTCATGATTCGCAGCGGGAAAGACACCATTATCAACCCGCTCGACGAAAACGCCCTGGCTGAGGCCATCCGCATCAAAAATTCACACGAGAATGTGAAAGTTACCGCAGTTAGCATGGGTCCCGAATCGGCCATGAAAGCCATCAAAGAAGCCATCGCCATGGGCGCCGACGGCGGCGTGCTGATCTCCGGCCGCGCTTTTGCCGGCTCCGACACCATCGCCACCGCCAAAGCCATCGCCGCTGCCATCCGCAAGGTGGGCGATGTGGACCTGATCCTTTGCGGCGAACGCGCCACCGACGGTGAAACCGGTCAGACGGGCGCCATGATCGCCTACTACCTGGGCATCCCCGTGGAAACCTATGTTTCCGGCGTGGAAGTCAAAGAAGGCGGCGTTATCGTCAAGCGGACCGTCGAAGGCGGCTTCGAGCGCGTCGAGATCCCCTTCCCGGTTATGGCCACCGTCAACAAAGACATCAACGAACCCGGTTTCCCGACCCTCAAAGGCAAGCTGAAAGCCAAGGAAACGGCTGTTCCCGTCTACGGCCCCGCTGAACTGGGCCTCGAGCCCGCTGAACTGGGTCTCAAGGGTTCGCCGACCCGGGTCGTGAAGGTGTTCAGCCCCAAGCTGTCCCGCGACACGATCATGAAAAAAGCTGACGGCACCACCGGGCCGGTCGAAGAAATGATGAAGTTTCTCGCCGGCAAGGAAGCCATCTAAGGGGGAGGGAAAAGAATGTCGACGTACGTCAACGCAAACGTGGAAAAAGAGCAGAAGCTCTCGCAATATAAAGGGGTCCTCGTCTTCGGCGAACAGAAAGACGGCAAGATCCTGACGGTCACCTACGAACTGCTGACCCGCGGCCGCAAGCTGGCCGACGACCTGGGCTGCGAACTCTCCTGCGTCCTCCTCGGCGACGAGATCGAGGGCCTGGAAGAGGTCGTCAAGCGCGGTGCCGACAAGGTCTTCTTCATTAAAGACGCCGTTCTGAAAAACTTCCTGCCCCGTCCCTACAGCAAAGCCATCACCAAGCTTTGCGAAGAGCTGAAGCCGGAAGTCATCGTCGCTGCCGCCACCACCACCGGCCGGACCGTCATGCCCCTCGTGGCGGCCATGCTGGAAACGGGTCTGACGGCTGACTGCACCGAACTGACCATTGACGCTGACACCCGTCTCCTTCTGCAAACCCGTCCCGCCATCGGCGGCAACATCATGGCCACCATCAAGACGCCGGACCATCGTCCCCAGATGGCCACCGTCCGTCCCAAGTCGGCCAAGCCGGCCGCTTTCGACGCTGCCCGCACCGGCGAAGTCATCGTCAAGGAATACGAAGGGGCGACCTTCTTCACCCCCGAAAAATTCCTCGAATATATCAAGGACACCACCCAGGAAGTCAGCATCGAAGAAGCTGACGTCATCGTCGCCGGCGGCAAAGGCATGAAGAACGCCGACGGCTTCCGGATGGTCGAAGAGCTGGCCCGCATCCTCGGCGCCGGCGTCGGCGCCACCCGTGACGCCGTTGAACTGGGCTGGACCACCTACCCGCACCAGATCGGCCTCTCCGGCAAGACCGTTGCGCCGAAGCTCTACTTCGCCTTCGGCCTCTCTGGCAAGATCCAGCACCTGGCTGGCATGCAAACGTCCGAAGTCGTCGTGGCCGTCAACAAGGATCCGGAAGCCCAGATCTTCAAAGTGGCCGACTTCGGCATCGTCGGCGATGTCTTCGAGGTCGTTCCCATGATGATCGAAGCCTTCAAAAACTTGAAGGCCAACGCGTAAGCAGGGGGTGTAGAGGAATGCAATTCAATAAAGTGACTGATAGCGTCGTCGCAGAACTGCGCACCCTCCTGGGTGACGCCAACGTTCTCATCGACGAAGAAAAGATCGAGATGTACTCCAAGGACGAAGTTTCCGACAAGCTTTGGGAAAAGATGCCCGAAGTCGTCGTCAAACCGGAAAACGCCCAGCAGGTTTCCGAAGTGGTCAAGCTGGCCAACCGTGAACTGATCCCCATCACCCCGCGGGGCGCCGGCTCCGGCCTGGCTGCGGGCGCTGTTCCCCTGCAAGGCGGCATCGTCCTCTCGCTGGAGAAGATGAACCAGATCCTCGACGTGGACACGGAAAACCTGTTCATGGTCTGCGAACCGGGCGTCACCACCGGCGACGTTCAGAAGACGGCCAAAGAACACGGCCTGCTCTACGCCGGCGACCCCTGTTCGGCTGACTCCTCCTTCATCGGCGGCAACGTGGCCACCAACGCCGGCGGCAACAAGGCCGTCAAGTACGGTGTCACCTCTCGCCACATCTACGGCCTGGAAATTGTCATGCCTGACGGTGAGATCGTCACCTTCGGCGGCAAGAACGTCAAAGACGTCACCGGCTATGATATCGTCCACCTGATGGTCGGTTCCGAAGGCACCCTGGGGATCGTCACCAAGGTTTGGCTGAAACTGATGCCCCTGCCCAAGTATGTGGCCGACCTGCTCATCCCCTTCGCCGATATGCAGACCGCCATCAAGGTGGTTCCCAAGATCATGACCGCCGGCATCATCCCCACCTGCCTCGAGTTCATGGACAGCCTCTCCATCAAATCGGCGGAGATGTACCTGAACAAGAAGCTGCCCTACGGCGACGCCGGCGCCTATGTTATCTGCGAAGTGGACGGCACCTCGGAAACGCAGGTCCAGGACGACTATGAGACCATCGGCAAACTGGCCCTGGAAAACGGCGCCCTGGAAGTCTTCGTGGCCGACAACATGTCCACCCAGGAGCGGATCTGGAAGTCCCGGAAATGCTACGCCGAAGCCATCCGGATGATCAGCCCCGTCTACTGCATGGAAGACATCGTCGTCCCCGTCTCCAATATCCCCAAAGCCATCGAGGCCATTGAGCGCATCGCCGCCAAGTATGAGTGCAAGATCCCCAGCGCCGGTCATGCCGGTGACGGCAACATCCACTGCACCATCATGCGCGAAGACCGCGACGATCACGCCTGGCATGAACTGAAGTACGCCGTCCTCGACGAACTGTACGAAGAAGTCTATGCCCTCGGCGGCAACCTGTCCGGTGAACACGGCATCGGCGCCAAGCGCGCCCAGGCCATGGACAAGCACATGACCGATGCCCAACGCAAGGTGCTGGTGACCATCAAGAAGGCACTGGACCCCAACGGCATCATGAACCCTGGCAAAGTCCTCGTCGGTTAAGCGACTCTGATTTCCATTTGATATATTGTGTCTCAGGCCGCAGCACGCTTTGCGCTGCGGCTTCTTTCTTTTAAAAAACAACTGCCGCTTCAGACCGAAGTCCGAGCGGCAGTCAAACATGAGGCGCCGGCTTAAGGTTAGCGAAGAGCAGCAAAGTTACCATCATCGCGATTACCAGTTCGAGCAACATGTTCAACGCCTCCCTTTTCTTCTGTTAAGAATATGTTAAGGTTTAAATACATTGTAAGATGTTTCACGAAAAAAGACAATATATTTCAACAATTAATCAAATGACCGATTGCAAAGTTCCGCCGCACTCGAAACAAAGGAAGGCCGGCACATCCTCGCCGGCCTTCCCAAATCAAGCCTTCATCATTGTTGACTGTTTTATCGATGTCTTTTTTTGGTTTTTCCGGACGTTCACTCTCTGTTTAGGAATGGCTGGGGTGGCTGTGCAGGTCAACGTCACTGTCATCGAGTGGTTCGAGGGCTTCTCGGATCGTTTTTACCTGTGCTTCAGCGCTGAACTTGTCGATCATCGCCTTGGCTTTGGCGCTATGGTTCAGTGCAGCCGGTCCACCGATACAGCCGCCGACACAGACCATGCCTTCGATGAAGTTTTCCGGCAGCTTGCCCACTTTGGCCAGGCGGAGCGCTTTGATGCACTCCTCAGCGCCGTTGCACTTTACCGGACGCACCTCCAGTTGCTTGTTAGCTTCTTTCAGCGACTGCACGACGGCAGCGGTCACGCCGCCAGAACGGGCGAAAGCGCGGCTGAAGGGGGATGTTTCTTCCCGGAGATTGGATTCGCACTCAGCCGGGTCGATGCCGGTGGCATGGAAGAGGGCGAACAGTTCCTCAAAGGTAAGGGTGTAGTCGACGGCTCCGGCGACAGACTCGCGCGTGATCTCCGCTTTTTTGGCGATGCAGGGGCCGATAAAGACGACGACTGCATTGGCATCCTTGGCTTTGATGTAGCGGGCTGCGGCGATCATGGGGGAGACGGTGGTCGACACGTTGCCCTTCAGGGCGGGGAAGTGCTTATCCACCATGTCATAGAAGGCCGGGCAGCAGGAGGTGGTAAGGAAAGAGCCTGCATGGATCTTTTCTTCCAGTTCCTTCGCCTCTTCGGGGACGATCATGTCAGCGCCGAGGGCCGCTTCCACCACATCGAAGAAGCCGATCTGCTTCAAAGCCGTGCGGATCTGGCCCAGATTGGCCTCAGGAAACTGCGCCACCACGGCCGGAGCGAGGACAGCGTACACGGGACGGTCTTTCGCCTGCAATGTGCCGATGACCTGGGTGATGAAAGACTTGTCCGAGATGGCGCCGAAGGGGCAGCGGTAAGCGCACTGGCCGCAGTTGATGCATTTCTTCTGGTCGATCGTGGCTAGTTTGTCTTCGCTGTAGGAAATGGCCTTGACCGGACAGGCCTTAATGCAAGGACGCTGTGTATCGGTGATAGCGCCGTAGGGGCAAGCTTGGCGGCAGCGACCGCATTCGATGCATTTTTCCTGGTTGATGATGGCCCGGCGGTTGATCTGGCTGATGGCGCCGACAGGACAGGCTTCCATGCAAGGGTGGGCGATACAGCCGCGGCAAGCTTCCGTCACGGTGAACCGTTCTACAGGGCATTCTTCACAGGCTGTCTGCATGACCTGAATGATGCCGGAGGAACCGCGCACATCATTGCCGCAGGCCAGGATCACCCGTTCTTTGAGGACGGCTCGCTCTTTATAGACACAGCAGCGGAAACGCGGTTTTTTGCCTTGCACGATCATATAGGGGATGAGGTCCCTATGCTGATCGAGCGTTTTTTCCATGGCCAGTTTGGCCACATGAGTCAGCACCTCATGCCGCAGCAGTTGCACTGTTGTTTCAAATTTGGGTTGCATCTGAGGTACCTCCTAATAATGATTGCGCGATTTTTTTCACAGCAAAAGAAGAGAGCAGAGAGGGTAGAAAAATAAAAAGCCGGCAAAGGGTGATTATCAGAAATTGGACAAATACTGGACCTTTCTAGAAAAAGTTCAAAGCGTGAATATGCACAAAACATTATAAAACCCTTGTCACATAGAGACAAGGGTTTCTTTTCGGAAATTCAGGGGGAAAAAGGGAACCATATGTGACGTTGAAACAAACTAGGTCCGGGGGAGAATGAAACTCGATAATTACGCAAGTGCATCCGAGCGTTAAGGTGGATCTGACAGAAACGAATCGGTTAGGACTGGATTTGGAAAACCCGATTTAAGCGCGTCAATTCAAAAACCTCTTTGACAACGCCGTGGATCCCTTTGATGATGACGTCGCCGCCGCTTTGCCGGCTCCGCTTTAATACAGTCACCAGAACGCCCAGACCGGAACTATCGATAAACTCAACGCGCTGCATATCAATATGAAACAGAACACCCTGCTTATCTGCATATTTGAGCAGCTTTTCCCGCAGTTCCGCAGCGTCAGTGACGAGAATACTTCCCGCCAGTGTTACGGATACCTGGTTGTTGGATGAATGAATTTCGTGAATCATGGCATTCTTCCTTTCCGAAAGGTTCTTCTCCATAGTGCTTTTAGTTTAACATAACCGTTCAAGCGGAACCAGTCCAACCGCCGATTGGATGGTTATTTAAACATTAAGCATACTCATCATATAACCATTATCTGCTTGTAGACACATCAGGTCTGCCTCTTTTACAATAGTGCATTGTGCACCCCAGAATGGGCGGCAATTAACACTATTGAAGGGGTGGAAAAATGCGACTCACGAGCAAATGGGGGTTGACAGTCCTTTTCGTCGCTGCAGTGATGCTATTCGGTATGGCAGTAGCTGAACCGGCGGCGGCCAATTACCCGGAGATCTCTCTGTCCATCAACGGCAATCTGGTTCAAACGACGCCTCCGGTCCAGACCAAGAACAGCGAGACATCCGTTCCCTTCCGAGGTGTAGCCGAAAGCCTTGGCATGACTGTCTACTGGAATCCAACGACCCAGGCTATGACGGTGATGAAGGGAGGCGCGGCGGTGACCGTTGAGACGGGGAACCGTTGGGCCTCTGCCAATGGAAAGACGATTCAATTAGCTTTTGCGCCATACCTTTCGAGTGAACGCCTGTATGTGCCGCTCACCCTGTTCGGGCAGGTGTTTGGCGCTGAACTCGGTTGGGACGGTGTGAGTCACATCGCCACGGTTCGGACGACGGATGGGTATTTTGCCCTTGGCGCTGGGGTGAAAAAAGTATCCCTCCCCAATTACGGTCCCCTGAAACAGAAGATCCAGGGTTACTTGAACACTCGGCCCGGACAGGTAAATCTCTATGTGCAGGATTTGACCTCCGGCGCCAAAATGGATATCGCCGGCGACGAGATCCACCGGACCGCCAGCACCCACAAGGTGCCCACGGTCATGTACCTGTACAGCCTGGCGGCCCAAGGGAAGGTTGATCTGGACGCCAAGCTGACCTATACGTCGCAGTACTACCGCCAAGGCACAGGCATCCTGCAGACCAAGCCCTATGGCGGCCAGTACACATTGCGCGAACTGGGCCGGCTCTCTATCGTCTACAGCGATAATGTAGCCTGGGTCATGCTCCTTGACTACCTGGGACGGGAGAATGTGAACAATTATATGCGCTCTCTCGGCGCTAATGTGACCGGTTCAGATGCCAACGGCTATTTTATCACGACGCCGTGCGACATGGGCAAGTACCTAGGCGCGTTGCTCGTCTTTAAGGATGCCTATCCCCAACTAGGCGGCGAGATATTCAGTGCGATGCAAAACACCATTTTCAATGAACGGATTCCGGCCAAACTTCCTAACGGAACGGTGGTCGCCCATAAAATCGGCTCGTTGAATGACAGCATCCATGACATGGGCATTGTATTCGCGAACAACCGTCCCTATATCATCTCGCTCTACAGCAAAAACGCCTGGGAGGCGGCGTCGAACGAAACGCTGGCGCAGGTCTCCAAGATGGTCTATGACCATCAGGTTTCTCTGCCGTGACATGATGTGTTGGCCCATAGCAGCCCTGACAAGCCCTAATGAAGCCTCGGTGTCATAAAAAGGACACCGGGGTTTTTTTGCAAGAAAAAAATACATATAAAATGAATTTATGGGAGGAAAAGGATTTTCTAGTGTCGAACCTGGAACGCTAAAAAGCAGAAAAAGGGTGACGAAATGATGGAGAATCCGAAACGGTTATTTGCGATTCTCGGCGGGTTGCTGGTCTTGTTGGTGATCGGCATGGGGCTTCAGGGCACGAAGCTCTATTCCCAAACGTCGCCGGAACAAAAAATCCTCCCAGCAGCAAGGGCGAATGTTTCCGGTGGGGAGCAGGGGACAAACCGGAACGGGGCAAAAGCGGAGAAGGAGATTGCCGTTCATGTCACCGGAGCCGTCAGTAAACCGGGCGTCTACCGCCTGCCCGCAGGCAGCCGTGTGGAAGACGCCATCCGGCTGGCAGAACCCCTTCCCGACGCCGATGTGGAAGGGCTCAACCGGGCAGCGTCTTTGACAGACGGTCGCCAGGTCCTTGTCCCCTCTCGACAGGGGGAAGGCGGCGAGGGGAACAATCGGGTGACCGCTGCCGCCAGTTCCGGACAAGGGTTGATAAAAAGCGGGGGGAGTTCGTCGAAACAGGCCGGCGTGAGCGCTTTAATCAACATCAATCAGGCTGACGCGGCCGAGTTGGACCGGTTGCCCGGTGTGGGTCCTTCGACCGCCCAGAAGATCCTCCAGTACCGGGAGACAAAGGGCCCCTTCCAGCGCACAGAGGACCTGCAAAATGTCCCCGGAATCGGTCCGAAAAAGTATGCCGATTTAAAGGAGATGATTACTGTAGATTGACTGTCTGCTAAGAGTCGATATGAGACGATATGTATGATAGTCGGGTGTGGCGGGAAGGCTTGCGAGTGACCGCAACCTTTTTAGACGGAGTGATGGGCGTATGATGCGTGTAATTTTGGACGGCATCGGTGAGAACGAAGCCTTTATTAAGACCGATGACGGAATCATGACGATTCCTCGGCATCGCATCCCTGAGGAGGCTCGGGCTGGTGACTGCCTGCTCATGAAAGACGGCATGTATGTGCTTGATTCTCAGGGCCGATGTGGGAAGTCGTAAAAATCGAACGGGAATTCCAGTGGCGTATACTGTAGCGGAGACAAAACTTAGTAAGGAAAAGAAGGAGACGGAAGAATAACTGCCCGTCTCCTTCTTTTTGTTTTGTGTCCTGTCTAATTTTGTGGATACCGTTGAGCCAATCGACGATAATCGTGTAATTGGGTGCAAGAAGGACCTTTTTACGGTTTGACTCCGGCAATCCGGGTGTTATAGTAGCATTTGTGGACATCCAGTCGCATCTTTGGTAATCGGGGCGGAAACGGAGATTTTACAGATGAACCTATCGTGGCAGTGGATCCAGCAAAATCGAAAGCTCCTACTCCTCAGCCTTGGTCACTTGGTGACCGATTTAAACCAGGGCGCCATGGCTCTGGTGGCTATCTTCCTTAAGGACCACTATGATCTATCCTATTTCCTGGTCGGGATCGCCATCCTGGCGGGAAACGTCTCCTCATCAGTCATCCAGCCGATCTTTGGGGTGCTCAGCGACCGCTATCGCACAACATGGTTGATGCCATTGGGTACGGTGCTTGCCGGAGCGGGGATGGCGTTGGCCGGTTTGTCGACGAATTTCTGGATGGCCCTGGCCGGCTTTCTCTTATCCGGCTTGGGTGTGGCCGCCTTTCACCCGGAAAGCTACAAGGCTGCCCAGGTGGTGGCCGGTAAAGGAAAAGCGTCGGCCATCTCGATCTTCTCCGTCGGCGGCAATCTTGGTTTCGGCATCGGTCCCCTGCTGGCCGGATTCTTTTACAAGGGGTGGGGATTGCCGGGATTGGTCGGCTTTTTGCCGATCACGATCGCCATGGCCTACATGCTCGCACAGAGCATGTCTGGTTTACACGCAGCGAGCCGCGCGAACGTATCCACGTCGACAGCGCGGCAAACCGCAGCAGCTTCGGCGGTTTCGAAGTCCGCTGCGGCTCATCCTGATACACTTCCTGTGGCGCCCTTTGCCTTTACAGGACCCCTGGTCACACTGCTGGCCATCGTTTTCATCCGTTCTTGGGTGACAGCAGGGCTGACGACGTACGTGCCGCTCTACTTTGTGGACATCTTGCATGGAACAAAAGACCAAGGCGCGAACCTGCTTAGCTACTTTCTCATCGTCGGCGCCATCGGTACGCTTTCGGGCGGTCCCATCGCTGACCGCTTCGGCGCCCGCCGGTTGATCTTCCTGTCGCTGTTCATCTCTATGCCCCTCGTTTTTCTCGTACCCTATACAGATGGTTTCGTCCTGCAGGCTATCCTGTCTGTGCTGGGGGTCGTACTCTTCTCCAGTTTTTCCTCAGCCATCGTCATCGGTCAGGAGATGATGCCCAACCACCTGGGCACCGTCTCAGGGCTGATCATCGGCTTTGCCATCGGCATGGGTGGCGTCGGTGTCACTGTGCTCGGGAAGATTGCCGACTTGGTGGGCATCGAACCTATCTTTACTGTACTGGCTGCTCTATTGCTTGTTGGCGCCGCCTTGACGGTGTACATGGCGCTTCACTGGAGAAGAAAAGAAGGGGCCGCCCTGTCGTAAGGGGCGGATTCTTATTGGTGGTGAAAAATGATTGGGCGCAAAATTGATCGCAACGACATAAGGGTAAATATACCATTGACTTCTTCGGGCCTAATTGTTAAAATGCAATTCCGTCGTGAATACGGCGGCTTTTTGTTGCCGGTGTAGCTCAGTTGGTAGAGCAATTGATTCGTAATCAATAGGTCGCCGGTTCGAGTCCGGCCATCGGCTCCAGTTACACGTGCATTCAAAAGGTTTTCAAGCAAAAATGAACAAATGCTTGAAAATACCAGTTGAAATGCTAGGTGGAACGTGATATTATAAGATTCCGCCCGGGGAACGGGCAAGAAAAAACTGGTCCTTGAAAATCGAACAGTTGCGAATCAAAAGCGTGCGAAACCAATCAATTCCGCTGTTGGTCGCTGATGATGCAAACGCCGTTAGACGTGAGTGTTATCAGGGGATAGCAGCAGAAA
>NZ_WXEY01000033.1 GCF_009877425.1 Heliomicrobium undosum
TGATTTTCAAGGACCAATTTTATGAGCCGTGCCGCCTGCCGATTCGCGGTAGTTTTTACCGCACCGCAGCGGCGACGTTGATTATTATTACACAGTGGGAATGAGAATGCAACAAGTATTTTTTTCCAAATCACAAAAAGTTCTCAACAAGTTCGTGACCTATATCTTCTACCGTATTCTACCTTATATAAAGCGAATCACTTAACCGATATGGCAGCAGTCGCACAGTGTCTACGGCATAACAACGTTGCACATATCAATTAGACTGCGCAACATTTTCCGCATCACCTCAACGCGAAAACAACCAGAAGCAAGCCGCCCCCTCCAATGAGGGAACGGCTTGCTTCTGGGACATAAACCGTCGACTTAGTACTTGGTGAGGTACTCTTCGACTTCCCAGGGATGGACGGCAATCCGGAAGGAATCCCATTCTCCCCGTTTCGCTTCGGCGTAGCGCTCAGAGACGTGGGGGCCAAGGGCCTCTTTGATGACTTCGCTCTTTTCGAGCTCGTCGACGGCTTCGGCCAGGTTGGCGGGCAGGCTGGCGATGCCCATCTCGGCGCGACGGGCGGCATCCATGTGGTAGATGTTCTCATCCACAGGAGCGGGCGGCGTGATTTGGTTTTTGATGCCGTCCAGACCGGCCTTGAGGCAAACGGCCAGGGCCAGGTAGGGGTTGCAGGAGGGATCGGGGCTGCGCAGTTCGACCCGGGTGGAGGCGCCGCGCTTGGCGGGGATCCGGATCAAGGGGCTGCGGTTGCGGCAGGACCAGGCCACATAGCAGGGAGCTTCGTAGCCAGGGACCAGACGCTTGTAGGAGTTGACGGTGGGGTTGGTGACGGCGGCGAAGGAACGGACGTTCTTCAGCAGGCCGCCGATGTAGTACTTGGCCGTTTCGCTCAGTTGATCCGGGGTGGTCGGATCATAGAAAGCGTTCTTGCCGTCTTTGAAGAGGGACATGTTGGTGTGCATGCCGGAACCGTTGATGCCGAAGATCGGCTTGGGCATGAAGGTGGCATGGAGACCATGGCGCTGGGCGATGGTCCGGACGACGAACTTGAAGGTGACGATCTTGTCGGCCACATCCAGGGCATCGGAGTATTTGAAGTCGATTTCGTGCTGACCGGCGGCCACTTCGTGGTGGGACGCTTCGATCTCAAAGCCCATTTGCTCCAGGGTCAGAACCATGTCGCGGCGGGCGTTTTCACCGAGGTCAATGGGGGTCATGTCGAAGTAACCGGCTTTGTCATGGGTGATGGTGGTGGCTTTACCTTCGGCGTCGGTCAGGAAGAGGAAGAATTCCAGTTCGGGACCGACGTTCATGGTGTAACCCATCTCAGCGGCTTCAGCCAGAACGGACTTCAGCACGTTGCGGGGGTCGCCGACGAAGGGGGTGCCATCGGGATTGTAGACGTCGCAGATCAGACGGGCGACAGCGCCGTCTTGGGGACGCCAGGGGAAGATGACGAAGGTGTTCGGATCGGGACGGAGGTACATGTCCGATTCTTCGATGCGAACAAAGCCGTCGATGGAGGAACCGTCAAACATCAGTTCGCCGTCGAGCGCCTTTTGCAGTTGATCCACAGGGATAGCCACGTTCTTCAGGACGCCGAGGATGTCGGTGAACTGAAGGCGGATGAATTTGACGTCAAATTCGCGGGCCATGCGAAGGACGTCTTCTTTGGTATAACCCATGTTTCAAACCTCCTCACGTAAGTATGGGCAAATAAAAAACGCTTTCATTCATCTTGACAGAGGTCAAGATGAGAAAGCGTCGTTGCCCAGTCGTCACTCCGTTGTGACATTTTCGATTTCGTCTACATTATAAGCAAGAATCGACGGGGAGACAAGTAGTTTGCTGCAAAAAAATTATCCTGTTTTTCGGTAGCCCTCTTT
Organism: Heliomicrobium undosum; assembly: GCF_009877425.1. NCBI lineage: Bacteria > Bacillati > Bacillota > Clostridia > Eubacteriales > Heliobacteriaceae > Heliomicrobium > Heliomicrobium undosum. The sequence goes on from NZ_WXEY01000033.1 coordinate 1,897, forward strand.
TTGGCCAAACTTTTCGACAATAAAGCGCGGCGCGTCGCCCTTGCGTATGATGTTACCATGTTCCGTGAAAAATAGGGGTGAGTAAGGGCTTTTTTCTCCGTACTCGCTCAAGAGCATCGGAGCCGATCTTTCCTGCAGCCCCTCGACGGGAAGGGTCAGGTAGAGGGAGCCCTGGAAATGGATCAGGTTGCCCTGGCCCAGTTCGTTGTCGGCTAAGCGCCGGCAGGCGGAAAGCAGATCTTCAAAGCTACGGAATACATAGGCCACTTCCGTCGCTTTGACTGAAGCGCCCTCGTTTTCTTCCCTTTGGATCGGAGCCGGTTCAATCGTCGGACAGGTGGCGATGGCCGGTTTGTGTAAGGTCAGAATGACGGCGACACCTTCTGTCACCAGTCCGATCGCCTCCACAGACACGGACCCTGCGGGCATTTGGAGGACACCGTTGTCCACGGCTTCCCGGAGCGCACCGGAGAGAAACTTTTGCGCATTGGGGTTGTATTGCCAAAGGTCGCGAATATTTATCCCCCGTTGTGACAAATCCTCTGTAGAAACCAGCACCTGAATGCGACCTTCGCCAAGCGTTTCGATCCGCATTGCCAACCAACCCCCTCATATTTCTTGGCGCTGTTCGTTTATTGAAAATTTTTTCTCGTTTAACTAGATATATGCTCGTTCACTAGTCGAATTGTCTTGTGGCTTATTATAAACGATTCCCTTCCAGCGGAAAAGGCTTTTTTCTGAATATTTTTTATGTTCTGATAAAATTGTTTTCCCGCCCCCCTTCTATTGTCTAAGCACACGTTCAAGGAGAGAAAGGAAGCCACCCATGTCTGACGAGATACGCAAAATCTTCACAACGGAGATCCGGGAAAAAAAAGCGGCAGCGACAGGCATCCATCATAAAAAAGGGCGACGGGGGCTGGTCGGCACCATGATCACGCCGGCCGACCTGTCTGGGAAGGAGTATCGTTCTCCTGGGAGCATCGAAGAATACCATCTGGATGATTTGATTTCCCGTCTGCAATCTTCCCCTGTATTAAAAGAAATGATCCTTCGTCGCATGGACGAACAGTACCAACAGTACCGACATGCCACGGAAGAGACATTGAACACGGTCACTTCCATCCTCATCGAAGCCCTCAATCGATTTGAAGGAGAAGCGGGGGAACTGCGGCGGCGGATTCAACGTCTGGAGTCAGAGCATCCCGGAACACCATCAAGAGCGGACATCAGCACCCGGCCAACTCCCCTTAGCTGGGCGCCAGGGAAGCGCATTCGTTGGGGAAGCACCCCTGAAGAGATCAAGTCCTCCGTGTTCCTGCAACTGGAGCGCTTGCAGGAGATGGGCAATCCGATCTGCGTGGAAACGATCAAGAATGAAGTACCCGGCATGCTGCGCTGGTTATACGGGGAAAAAGCGGTGTTCAACGGTTTAAAAGGCTTGCAGCAGGAATATCGCCTCCATTACGAAGGAAAGGGGACGATGCGGGTCCCTGTTCGCGATACGCTCTCGCTGGAAGCGCCTCTACCGGAAACGCTGCAGAGGAACGAACCGCAAGTGGCGGACCAGGCCCAACCGAACTGAACGGTTAGGGACGAAAAAAAGAAGGGTGACGCCGTGTTCGGGGCGTCACCCTTCTTTTTCAATTCTGACCGAAATCACTCGCCCCGTGCCGGGAACCGCTGTCGCTTCGATTCCATGGAGCGGTGGATCATCATGGCTGCCTTCACCCCTTCACAGATGGCGAAGACGAGCATCTGTGTTGTGTTGATCACGTCGCCGACAGCGTAGATGTGGGGAACCGTTGTTTCCATGAACTCGTTGACGACGATGTGGCCCGTCTCATTTACCTCCACATTCAGGTCTTGGGCGAGCTTGCTGTTGGCCCGGGTGCCATAGGTGGAGAGAACTGCGTCCACTTCGCGGACCGAACCGTCTTGAAAGGACAGGACCTTCAGCTTCCCCTTTTCCCCCGGCGTTCCCTGGAAGCGTTCCACAGGCGTCTCAATCACGTCGATGTTGTATTCCTTGAGGAGAGCGCCATACTCCTCACGCCCTTCCAGCGGCTGCCCGTTGGTGGCGATGAAGACATGGTGGGTGTAATCGAGCAAGGCGAAGGCGCTGAGGATGGTCCTTTTGCTATGTCCCAGCACGGCCGCCTTCTGGCCGATGAACTCAAAGCCGTTACAGTCGAGACAGTAATAGAGGGAACGGCCGGCGAACTCGTAGCGGTTGGGGATCTCCGGCTGGTAGTCGGTCAACCCCGTAGCGAAGACAAGATAGCGGCTGCGGTAATCGGCGCTGCTGGTGGTGACGGAAAAATCGCCGTCCTCTGTCTTCTCGATCCGCCCCACCTGGCTCTTGACGATCTCCGCCCCATACAGTTGGGCCTGTTCACGACCGAGGCGCAATAGTTCTTTCCCCGAAATCCCCTGAGGATATCCCAGCAGGTTATGGTACTTGGGGACCCAGGAAGTCCGGCCTTCCCCCCCGTCAAAGACCAGCACAGAATGGTTGTAACGGGCCAGTTGAATCGCCGTGGACAAGCCTGCTGCTCCAGAACCTATGACGATGATATCGAAGCGCACGCATTCGTCACCAGCCCTTCAAGGATTTACAGTGCTTAGCTTTCCCCGCCAATAGCGGAAAATCTGATGGCGAATTTTATCACGGCCCTTTTTCTTGACAAAGAGCCTCCGTCTGATATATAATATTTTTTGTGACAAATTGTCGGGGCGTAGCTCAGTTTGGTAGAGCGCTACCTTGGGGTGGTAGAGGCCGCACGTTCAAATCGTGTCGCTCCGACCATTTTTCTCTGGGCGGTCGTGGCGGAATTGGCAGACGCGCTAGATTCAGGTTCTAGTGGTCGCAAGGCTGTGGAGGTTCAAGTCCTCTCGACCGCACCATGCGGGTGTAGTTCAATGGTAGAACATCAGCTTCCCAAGCTGAATACGTGGGTTCGATTCCCATCACCCGCTCCATCGCGCCCGTAGCTCAGTGGATAGAGCACTGGTCTCCGGAACCAGGTGCGCAAGTTCGATTCTTGCCGGGCGCACCATTTCCCCTAGGTGAAGGGCTTCCTGGAAAAACGTCCTTAGATTGCATTTGTTCGCAATCATCCGCATATAATAATTAGGAAACGACAGGCAGACAAAAGCGAAAGAGCGCCGTCAACAGACGATGGCGCTCTTTCTTTTTGGGTTCAAACGACGGTGCGGTACACTCCGGGAAAGACCTCTTTCAATTTGCCGTCGTACATCCCCAAAAAACGGGGCGATTGACCGATAAGCCCTTCCCCAATGGCCCGGATCAGTTCATCTTCCTTGATCCGGACTCTGTTTTTCTCGACCTGCCCCGGGATAACGCCTTTGAGCACCATTTGCTTGAGCGCCTCCGGCTCCACGCCAAAACACCGATGGGCTGTTCCTGGGCTGATGTAATGTTCCGGTTCGAATTTGGGTGACATTGCCTTCCCACCTGCCTACATCTCTTTTCTATCGGCGACATACCCGATTCCACTATTCTTACTGGAACCTTTTTCTTCTGATTGTCAAATTATTTTAGATATTATGATGATGTTTGAGTTTTTCCTGCTTTTTTCGTCAAAAATTTCAATTCTTTTGGCGGCATAGGTTTGGACGCTCCACCCGATACTACCCATGAACACGACGGTCAAGGGAGGGAAAATCATGGGGGGCTCGCAAGGCAAAGGTGACCAGCGTCCTTTACCGGATAGGTTTGTTCCCGAAGATCTCGGCTCGGCGACCCGGGTAGCCCTGGACGCTCGTTCGGACCTGTACGGACACGTCACCGAACAAGGGGTCCGCCCCCGAGAACTGGGGGTTCAGGAGATCAGCCAATTCTCCACACGGGGCGCGCCCTGGGGGATGCGAGAGAGTCTGGTCGACAAGACCCATGAGATGGGCGTCGACTTCGATAAATTCATCGCCGGTGTGGCCGCCGACAAGTCGGACATGGAGATGGCCCAGGAGTTCGGTGTCAGCGAAAAAACGATTCAGCACTTTAAGAATCACTTCTTTCGTTACGGCATCAACGATGTGCAGGGGCAGGATTGATCCTGCCTTCTCTTTTCCCCCGGAAAAAACTGCTGTTGACAGAGCGCAATGATTTTGGTATATTACTGTTTGTCGCTAATAGGCGCCCGTAGCTCAGTGGATAGAGCGCTGGTCTCCGGAACCAGGTGCGCAAGTTCGATTCTTGCCGGGCGCACCATTTTCACAAGGGCGATTAGCTCAGATGGTTAGAGCGCTTGCTTGACATGCAAGAGGTCAGCGGTTCAATTCCGTTATCGCCCACCATATGCAGTGAGAAAGAGTTTTGAGCCTTACGGTTCAAAACTTTTTTTGTATTCCCTAAGCGATTCTAACGAAACCATAAGGAGGGTTAGCGCAATGAGCAAAAGATTCAAGGGATACTTCACCGTTTTTTTACTGTCTGCCCACAGGGTGCGTAAGGGCAGTTTGTTTCGCAAGAAACGGCCCGTTTCTCCCGGTTCCGCTTGCGCCTATTAAAAAAGGATTTCCTTGGAGAGTTTTGAACCATCGCGTTCAAAACTTTTTTCTTTTTACAAATTATACAAGCGCTTCTTGTTGTTTCCTTGACTAAACTATTAAATAACATTACAATTTTCTTAATCGACAAATTGAAACGTATTTCGGGTCCTCTCACAGGCATCAACAAGTTATATTTTTCAAATATTACTTGTTATTTTTTTGCCCAACAAAACGTATCTTTTAGGCCGGACACAAGAATGGGGAGGATTCGTATGACCCTGAAGACAAAACTCATCGTTGGTTTCGTTCTCTTCTCGCTGTTGCCGCTGATGTTTCTGGGGTACACCTCCTATGTCACGGAAAGCGTCGCGCTGGAGCATGAAATCCGTCTGCGGCAAGCCCAGTGGGCTAACAACATGCTGCAAGACGTGAACCGTTCCATCGAAGAACGGCGGAATCTGCTGAAACAATTGGCGAGCCTGCCGAAAATTCAAAGCATGAACGCGGAAGAGCAAAAAACCCTGCTTGAGTCCTTTGGCAGCGTCTTTCCCGATATGGACGCCATTGTGGTCATCGATGGAACGGGGATGCAGATCGCCCGGTCCAACAACGCGGCGAAAGTGAATGTGGCCGACCGTGATTACGTCAAAGCGATTATGAAGGAAGGAAAACCCTACGCCGTCGGCGCCCCGACTATCAGCAAAGTGACGGGACGGCCCATCCTGTCTGTAGCGGTGCCCATCACCGACGGGGGCAGACTCGTCGGCGTTTTAGCCGGCTATCTGCGCATCGACGATGTGATCCGATCCTTCATCACCCGTTCTCAGGAACTGGATCCCTTGGCGGATCAAAAGGTTGTCGTCGTTGACAGCCAGAATAAGATACTCTACCACCCGGACGGGCAGAACTTCAAGATTTCCGACGTCTACCCCCTCCCCGCCGCCGATAAACACGGCGTGGCTGATTATGCAGAAGCCGGCGCGCGATATGTGGCCACACTCCGGCAGTCTGACTTCACCCATCTGACGATCCTGATCCGCGACGATGAGCGCCTACTCTTCGCGCCCATCCGCAACCTGCTGTCGATACTCCTCGGCCTGTCGGCCGGTGTGGTCGTCCTTTCCCTCGTGATCTCCAACTTTTTGGCCCGCCGCGTCACGGCTCCCCTGCAATTGATGGGCGAGCAGGCCCGGAAACTGGCTTCCGGCGATTTGACGGTTCAACTGAACGATCAGGATTACCGCGAACCGGAAATCCGGCAACTGGCCGAGGCCTTTCAAGAGATGTCTCAGGGACTGCACCAACTCATCGGTGAGATGCGTCAATCGTCCCGCTTGTTGCACACCGAATCGGTCAACCTGAACGGCACCTGCCAGCAAACGGCCAAAGCGGCGGACCACCTGGCGCGATGCAACGAGGAAGTGGCCAACACCCTGCTCGAACAGACACGAGAGCTTTCCCGGGCGGTGGAACAGGTGACCGATCTGTCGGCGCTCTCCCAAGCCATCGTGACGGAAGGCAAATCGGCCTCGGCAGAAGGGACCCGCTTGACCCATTTGTCCGAGACGATCGCCGCATCCCTGCAAGAAGCGCAGGTCCTCTCGGAAACAACGGCCCAGACGATGCGCCAAGGCGCAGAGACGACGAACCAACTGCATGATAAAAGCACGGGGATTGAGGAGATCATTCAGGCGATTACGGCCATCACCGACCAGACCAACCTGCTCGCCTTGAACGCTGCGATTGAGGCGGCTCGGGCCGGCGAACAAGGTCGCGGTTTCGGCGTCGTCGCCGGAGAAATTCGAAAACTGGCGGAGCAGTCTCGCCAGGCGGCGCAACGGATTCAGACCATCATCGCCGAGATCCGCGCCGATATCGACGCCACCGTCGATGCCATTGAGGAAGGTCACCGGCTAGCCGACGCGGAGTATGAAAAATCTCGCGAAAATACGGAGCGGCTGCGCGATATGGTCGATCTGTTAAAAAGGCAAATGGGCCGTTTCGACAGTGTCATCGAGCGAGCCGACGCCCAGGTTTCCATGGCGGTCAGCGCATCGACCTCTTTGCAGCACCTGTATGAAAAAGCGACTGACGCCGCCTCCTCCACCCAGGCCGTCACCGCCATCGCTCAGGAAGTGGCCGCCTCGTCAGAGGAATTGGCCGCCTCAGCCGATAAACTGATGCATGTCTCCCAATCGTCGCAGGCGCTGGCGGAGCAGTTTCGTCTTCAGGGATGAGATATTCAAATTCATCTGCATATGCCCTCTTACACCCTTCGGGGTGTTTTTTTTCCTTGACGCGCTATAGGAAAAGCCCTAATATAAAACCATACCCAGCAAATGTGCAAGGGCATACTTTCTCGAAGGCGAGAACAAGTGTATTGTGAAATATACTTGTTCTTTTTTTGCATCTACGACTCTAACACCCACAGAAAAAACGAGAAAAAAGACAAGGACAAAAAACGAAAAGCACGAAAAAAGGAGGTAATCCCTATGTCGCTCAAAAGCAAACTCATATCCGGCTTTGTCCTCTTCTCCCTGCTCCCGCTCCTGCTTCTCGGATATACCTCCTATTCCACAGTCAGCGCATCGCTGGAGCTGGAAATCCGCCAGCGGCAGGGGCAATGGGCCAACAGCATGCTCCAGGACCTAAATAAGTCAATTGAAGAGCGAAGAAACCTGCTCAAACAACTGTCCAGTCAGCCGAAAATCAAGGGCATGAATCCGGATGAGCAAAAGCCGCTCCTGGAATCTTTCGGCAGCGTCTTTCCGGACATGGACGCCATCGCCGTCATCGATATGTCAGGGATGCAGATCTCCCGTTCCAACAACGGCGCCAAAGTCAACGTGGCCGACCGGGATTACACCAAAGCGATATTAAAGGAAAGAAAACTTTTTGCCGTCGGTGTGCCGACCATCAGCAAAGTCACGGGCAAACCAATCCTTGCAGTGGCCGTGCCCATCACTGAAGGGGGCCAACTGGTAGGCGTCCTAGCCGGCTACCTGCGTGTCGATGACGTAATCCGTTCCTTTATCACGCGGATGCAGGAACTGGACACCTCAGCTGATAAGAAGATCATCATCGTCGACAGCCAGCAAAAACTGCTCTACCATCCCGACGGGCTCAAGGCCGGCGCAACCGACGCCTATCCCCTTCCCGCCGCCGGCGCCGAAGGAGCAGCCGACTATGTGGAAGCGGGCGCCCGCTATGTGGCCACCCTGATGCATTCCGACTTTACAAACCTGACCATCCTGATCCGCGATGATGAGCAGACCCTCTTCGACCCCATCCGCCGCTTGCTGTACATACTCCTCAGCCTCTCTGCCGGCATGATCGCCCTCTCCCTCGTCACCTCCACCCTCCTGGCCCGTCGCATCGCCTCCCCCTTGGAGGCGATGGGCGCGCAGGCCCGCAAGCTGGCGTCAGGCGATCTGACGGCGAACCGAAACGACACCGCCTACAGCGAGCCGGAGATCCGCCAACTAGCCGATTCCTTCCTGGCGATGTCCCAAGGGCTTCATCAGTTAATCAGCGAGATTCATCAATCCTCCCGTCTCGTCAATACGGAATCGGTCAGCTTGAACAGCACCTGTCAGCAGACGGCGAAAGCGGCGGACCACCTCGCTCGCAGCAATGAGGAGATTGCTAACACGCTGCTGGAACAGACGCGCCAACTGTCTCTGACAGTGGAACAGATGGATTTGTTGACGAGACTGTCCCAGGATATCGCTACAGAAGGCAAAACCGCCTCAGAGGAAGGCTATCGATTGACCCGGTTGTCTGAGACGATCTCGGCCTCCTTGCAGGAAGCGCAGGCGCTCTCAGAGACAACGGCCGAGACGATGCGCCAGGGCGCCGAGACAACGAGCCAACTCCATGCCAAGAGCACAGGGATCGAAGAGATCATCCGGGCGATCACCGACATCACCGACCAGACCAACCTGCTCGCTCTCAACGCCGCCATCGAAGCGGCCCGAGCCGGCGAGCAGGGCCGCGGCTTCGGCGTCGTCGCCGGCGAGATCCGAAAACTAGCGGAACAGTCCCGCCAGGCGGCGCAACGGATTCAGACCATCATCGCCGAAATCCGCGCCGACATCGACGCCACCGTCTCAGCAATCGACGAAGGTCACCGGCTGGCGGATGCGGAGCACCGGAAGTCGCAGGAAAACACAGACCGGTTGCGGGATATGGTGGAACTGTTGAAAGGACAGATGCGACGCTTCGACAGCGTCATCGAAGGGGCCGATTCGCAGGTGGCTATGGCTGTCAACGCTTCCACGTCCCTGCAGTTGCTCTATGAGAAGGCGACGGACGCCGCTTCGTCCACCCAGTCGGTGACGGCCATCGCCCAGGAAGTCGCTGCGTCGGCGGAAGAAGTGGCGGCTTCGGCGGATAAGCTGATGGAAGTAGCGCAGTCGTCGCAGGGTGTGGTAGAGAGATTTCGGCTTACATAACTCCATCAGAAGCAGACAACCCTTTGCTTCATAACTCTTTCACAAGTTTTTGGTATGCTCCTATTAAGCAATTGAAAGGAGCATACGACAATGGCAATGACACACTATATGGAACTGCTTGCTGTAAATCAACCTTGGAATTTGATTTTGTTCATGGCGATCCCGGTCATCCTTGCGGAAACTGTCGCCATTACGGAGTTGTTCATTCTCTTTAACCGCCAGTGCAGCGGTTTGCTTCGCAAGATCAACAAAGTCGCGAGTATCGTCGGCGGAGTGTACTTCCTCGGTGTATTCGTATATCTCATGAACGCCGCCGTCATTCCTCTTACCATGAGCGGTCAGTGGCGCGGACCAGCAGACGTCATCGCCGTCGGTTTTTATCTCTCCGGAATCATTCCCCTTCTGGGAATGGCGCTTCTCGACCTGAAACTCATCGGCAAACAACGTGATGAAGAGGCGAAACTGAAGTTGCATGCCACCTTCGTCGCCATTTTCCTTGTCGTCGCCCATGTCGCCATGATCTTCGGCATGTTAGACCCGACCCTGCTGATGAGTTCGCCTTCGTCTCAAGCGATGCCGCCGCATTCGATGCATTGATCACACAAAAAGCCAGGGACGATTGTCCTTGGCTTTCCCTATTTAAAGACCTTATAACAATCACAGGTTCAAAGGCCACCGTCCGGTAAATCAAAAAAGCGATCTCGCCTGTGTCGGCGGGATCGCGAATCGACAACTAGAAGGTCGTCTTTCTTTCATCCCGTTCCCGGACCGGCCGCGCTTCAATATAACCGCGTTCAGGCAAAGGAACCATTTGAATCCGAGGCGCGTCATCATCAGCCCATTGCCAGCCGAAGGACTCGGGCCGGAAGTTCTTCATGGCGTTCCAGACGGATCCGATGGCTTGTTCCATCTCCTCATCGGCGAAGGGTTGTCCGTGGAACACCATCATCTTGCAGGGCGGCAGATCGATGATCTCCATGCCTTCCGGGATCGGGCCGGCATAGTCAACAGGCATCTCCACGCCCTGCGCGTAGACAGAGGTGCCAGACCTGCGCAGTTTTTCCGGCAGCCACATCCCGACCGGCTCATACAAGGCCCCCTTCAGGCTGCACAAAATCCCCCACACGTCACAGCCGACTTCCTCGCAGTAAGCGAAGTAATCGGCGGCTTTTCGACCGCGCAGGAGGATGAGCTTCCGTTGCGGTCGCTCGACGACTTGTGTGAAGATGGTGCAGGTATCGGCCTTCTCTTTCATCGTCTTCTCCCCTTTCAGCATATGGAGGTATTGATCGCGAACGCTGCCCGGCATAAACAACGGCAATGGCGGCGTATGTTTGCGGTAATTCTCCGGCGTGATGCCAAACTGCTTGGAGAAGGCGCGCGTAAAACCTTCATGGGATTCGAAAATGGCGTCTAAGGCAACCTCAAGCACGCGGCTGGGGGTGTCCCGCAACCGAAGCGCCGCTTGGGACAAGCGGCGAGCGCGGAGATACTCTAACGGGGGGATGCCCACGAGTTCCTTAAAGACTCGGGAAGCATGACTCGGTGAATAACCCGCCGCTGACGCCAACTGGTCCAGGCTTACCGGCGCCTGGAGATGCGCTTCGACATAGTCCTGCATCCGCTGCACCGCGTACACCTTTTCTCGCATTCGCGATCACCTCCTTTCTGATGAAAGGGTACCATTTTCACTGGAAAAGGATCTTGACCTGCTTTGCGCTTCTTTCCCCTTGGCCCATGAAAACGGTGTCCGCCGGTTCTCCTTTTACTCGCTGTCTCTTCTCCAATCATAAGTATCTCCAGGAAGACGAAGCCGGTGACCGTTGATGAGCACTGTGTCATTATCTATCCAGTCTACATGCAATTCTCGAAATCGATACTCCCAATAAATGTTCTTTTTTACATTCGTCTGATTATTCATTAACTCACCGCGAATACTATCCGCTGACAATGGGTCGTCATCACAGATGTAAAATCGTATCGTGTACGATTTGTCTGGAGACTGCGTTTCAGTCATATAATGACCTTCGGGTAGTAAGCGCAATGTAAAAAACATTATGTAGCCAAAGGTCAGCAGCAACACTGCAACAATGACCATTGGCAATAAGCATCCAATCGCAAGCTTTCTTCTCAGTTCGGCGCGAATTTGGCGGGATTCTTCTAAAGTCAAAGGAAACCCTCCTGATAAGCTCGCCCGTCAAACTTCTTCATACACTCTAACAATTATATATACACCGGTGTAGATGTTCCTAACGTTCACTACGCCGTCTATAACGACGCCATAGGCATCTTTTTTTCGAGCAATCAGTGAATAGCTCACCACTTCAAACTCCCAGGGATAATTACCGTTTATTTTCTCCGCCCTAACTTTGGGTTCAACGTCAATGATTCGATCAAAAAAACGCTGGACCAAGCAGATCACTTGGATCGCGCCATTTTCGGGATGATCAGGGTCAACGGGAACAACCGCATACATCGTCCCATAATTATAGTCGCCTAACGCATCGGCTGTTGTCGCCGATAAAAAGACGCTCATCAAGACGATGCCGATGATACTCGCTTTGACAATTCTGTTCTTCACCGCACTTCCCCTCTGCGTTGGGCCGCCTTGCGAAAAAGGATGGCCAGTAAAAAGCAAAAGAGGTTTCCAAGCCAGCCAACCGTCGGGGCGTACTCAAAGAGACTTTTTCCGGTTGCGGCGAAGAGCATGAAAGCAGTGCCCAGCATTATCATCGATACCGATGCTGTCTTATAGCTCATCATCGCTCACCTTCTAATTTCAATCTTCAATCTTCAGAGACATACATAGAGAGACGAGTGCAGATTCTAGATCCTTCCCTGCTTCCGATAAAGCCATATCGCTCTCCCCAAGGTAAGCACAAATAGGATTCCGGCGAGAAAATTAAATTCCACTTTTTCGTGCGCCCCAAACATGATGACCGTAATCGCGCTTGTCAGCATTCCTACGCGTTCTGATTTGAGGGAATCGCCTCTCGTCACACAATTACCTCCAACCATTGCACTCCCGACCTATCCGATAGAACTTGCTAGCCATTTCATCGCTCACCATAAACGCGCTTAAGACGTGCTATAATATGGATGGAAAGCAAATAAAGGGAATGGTGTGAATTGCCTCACCTCGCATGTAACTGCCCTGAAAAAAGCCGTTCGTTACGTCTTGAAGCAGAATTCGCAACGGATCCTTTATGGTGCTCAACATGTAACTACAATTTTGATTTGTGCGATCTGCCATTGTCGGATGCCCTGAAACATGAACTAAACGAATGGGGGTGTCGTTTTCATAAAACGATGATCCACCCGTTGACGGAAGATGGTTTTTTCGCTTTTAGAGAAACACATAACCGGGATGGACATACCCTGGTCAAGAAAATCAGAAAAGAACTGGGTCCAGACTACGAAATAACACTAAAGGAATTGGTCGACTTTTCATGGAATTCATGGATAATTCATTCACAAGGTTTTTGTGAATGTAAATAAATTCTATAAATCTCATCATAATCCTTCTTGGGATTGACAACCCGCTCCGTCTCAGCAACGATTCCTCGAAACAGCTTCGAAAACGAGAACAAACCGCCCTCTCACGGGCGGTTCTTCCTTGTGCTCATTCCAGCAATATATCTAGCATCTTTTTTCTGTTCATCAAAAATTCTTTCGTTACCCGGTAATGCTCCGTCTGTTCGTACGCAACTATGTCAATACCGCTTTCCGAAAACAGAAAGATCGTCGCCTCGGGATAGGCCATGATAATCGGAGAGTGTGTCGCGATGATGAATTGCGAATCCTGCTCCACTAAATCATGGATGCGTGATATCATCGCCATCTGACGACTGGGGGAGAGCGCTGCCTCCGGTTCATCGAGCAGATAAAGCCCTTGTCCGCCAAAACGATTCATAAAGGTAGAAAAAAAGGCTTCGCCTGAGACTGTTTATGGAGTGACTTGCCGCCATAGGATCGGATCACGTTGAGGTCGTCGATGGTCGACGACACATTATAAAAACTTTCTGCCCTTAAGAAATATCCATCTTTTGGCTTTCGATAGTTGCTGACAACCGTCAGGAAGCGATGCAATTCTGAGTGAGTATCTCTTGTCGCGAAGTTGAAGTTCCTTGATCCGCCTTCCGGATTAAAACCAAAAGCGACAGCAATGGCCTCCAGCAAGGTAGACTTTCCGGTACCGTTTTCACCTATGAAAAAGGTGACTTTGGGGTGGAATTGAAGTTCCTTTAATCCTTTTACCGCAGGCAGGGAAAAGGGATACTCCGCAAAAGAAGGCACCTCATTTTGACGAAGGCGAATGCTGCGGAGATAACTTGCTTGATTTCCTGAGAGCATATTTGCACCCTTCTCCTCAGAAACGCACAACAAACATTATCGTGCTATAATACAGATAAATCCCATATAAAGGGTATGGTTTTGTTGGCATAACCAAAATGTCACTGACAGGGAAAGTCGCTGCCGGGAAAAATCTGTTCATCACTCTGAGCGAAAGGAGCCCGCATTACGTGCCTTGGTATCTAAGAAAAAACTTCATTTTAGCAATATGTATGATTTTACCACCAATCGGCTACTTACATGTAGTCCTAAACCGGAAAAAGTGGGATATGGACGACATGGTGTTTTATCTTACCATCGCGACTATCTGCGGAGCGTTATGGGTGTTGAAATTTGTTCCATTTCCTCTTTCTGTCATCTTGATACCTTTTGTCCTGTTGATCATTGTTACGATTTATGGAGGTTACGATGATATTGAGTAAAGGATTCGGCGAACAAACGCCATTATCTTCCGATGGTGATGATATTACAGAAAAATATTATCAGGTTTCACTCGGCATCCACGACGTACCAAAAAAGCGACCCCACCTAATCCGGTGAGATCGCTGCATACGGATGCCTATCTCAGGGGGAATTTCTTACCTCATCCCCATCTGACGAAGCCTTATTCATCGTGATCAACACTTTAAACAGGTCTCCGTCGACAGTCACTTTTAAGACTCCGCCGCAAGCGGCGACATTGCTTTGGGCGATGGCGAGCCCGAGCCCGCTGCCCTCGGTGGTTCTCGCCTGGTCCCCCCGGACGAAGCGCTCCAGAATTTCATCTGCATTGAAATTCATCTCGTAGTTGGCGATGTTTTTGCATTCCACATAGGCATGGGTTTCATCGGCCGATACGGTAAGATAGACCCTCGTGTTGGCTAATGCGTATTTCAACACATTCTGGATCAAATTCTCCAGCGCCCGGGAGAGCCGTTTTCCGTCGGCCAGGACAAGGACCTGGCCCTCTTGGGCGTTCACTTTGAATTCCAGTTCTGACGCTTCCATCTGTTCTTCCAATTCGGCCAGGGATTGGTTGACCAACACCGCCAAGTCGATGCGTTCCATCTCCATGGTAATGTTGCCGCTCTGCACCCGGGAGATCTCGAACAAGTCCTGGGTCATCTGTTTTAACCGTTCACTCTTTTTCTTGATGACAGCCACATATTCGTTGGCCGCCTCTGGAATCAGATTTTCTTTGGAAAGCAAGTCGGCATAGGTAATAATCGAAGTGAGCGGCGTCTTCAGATCGTGGGAAACGTTGGTCACCAGCTCGGACTTCATTCTTTCCGCTTTGATCTCTTTGGCCAAGGCGCGCTTCAGTCCATCGGCCAAGGTATTGACGTCTTTGGCCAGCGAAGCAAAGAGGCTGTTCTCGTGGATTCGGATCTCATGATCCAACTGTCCCTCTTTGATGATCTGCACCCCGTCCATGATCACTTGCAGCGGTCTGACTGCGGATATGGCGGAATACACGACGAAGACCGTCAGCGCGCCAAGCACCAGGAGGGAAAGAAACGCCAGCAGCGAATCGGCTCTAACAATCAAGGCGGACAAAAGGGCTACGGCTGCCACCAACACCACGATGGCCGCGGCGATTTTTATCAAGAGGGGACCGGAAGTGAGAACAGTCCGGATCATGTTCCAGATTTTTGAGCCCACCTGATAGGTCAAGCTCTCCTTGACGAAGCTCCTGTTTTTCAAGCGCCGCACCAACGATAACAGCAACCCTAAGCCCAGGCTGCAACTGATCATGCTCAACAGCGTGGCAGACAGGAAATCCGGCCGCAGGAAGTCTACGAAGAGCAGCGGCGCAGCCAAAAGGTTGCTTTGTATCAGTTGGAACAGGAGAACCGCCCACGTGAATACCACGGCAAGGATACCGAGCAGCGTTATATCCGTGTACAGCCGGTCAATGAGTGGAACCTGTATGGTTTGTCCATCGTTCCCCCTTCCGGTTTCCCAGATCAGGTAAAAGAGTCCGATGCTGATCAGCAGGACAGCGCCCACGATGACCCTGATGCCGTAGCGCAGATGATCATACTGTCGATCCCATTCTTGCTGCTTTTGCGCTAGGTACTCATCGTTGACAGCCACGTACATGGTGTTATTTGGCGAGTAGTCGAAAGGGGAACCGTAGAACCCTACGTTGTTTTTGTTTATCGGGTAGATTTTTGAGACACTTTTATCCACGACATAGTAGGCTTGGAATCCGGCAAAGTAGCTTCGGTCTCTTTGATCCGTATTGCTATAGGTAACGACACCGTTGTTCGCGTAGTAGTAGAGGCCCACTTGATTGCGCACTCGCTGTAAAAGGGAACGATACTCCCGAAACTCGCTGTCAATCATTTCTTGACGAAGGTCGGCCAGTTCTCCGGCCATTTCCTTTTCAAATGTATTTTTGATCAACGGAGATTTCAGCAGCTTGCTTTCCACCGTGGCAAGGCTTGGTTCTTCGTCATGGGACGGATCAGAGCGCTCTATCTGCTGCTCGGCATACCAATTGTCAAAGAGTTGCCGCTTTCGAACCTCGAATTCGGTTTTACTGATGCTGTTGCCGGCTTTGATGTTTTCTTCATTTCCATAGGCAAGCAGATGATTCAGATCGGCCAGAAAGCGCTGCTGGTATCGCGATAATTCACTTGAATTGGCATAGTCCCGCTCGGATAACACTTCCAGACTGTCCACGTTTTTCACTAGGTTCGCGAACATGGTGGCGGCGATGCCAAAACTGACCACCACCAGCAAAAAAGCAAACCCTTTTACCATGGGTGAGCGGCTAATTTTTTTCAATTCGGTATCCAACACCCCACACCACCTTCAAATATTTCGGTTCCTTCGGATTGATCTCGATCTTCTCTCGAATCCGGCGCACATGGACGGCGATGGTGTTGTCATTGACAAAGCCCTCTTCGTTCCACACCCGGCGGTAGATCTCTTCCGCAGAGAAAACCCGGTTGGGATGCTTGCATAAAAGCTCCAAGATGCCGTATTCCAGAGGCGTTAGCTTGACGAATTCTCCATCCACCGTCACGCTTTTGCATTCCGGATCGACTTGCAATCCGCCGATGACGATCTTGGAAGCCGCGTGGCTCTGGTCCAGATTCCCCAGGCTGGTGTATCGCCGCAATTGCGACTTGACTCTTGCCAAGAGTTCCAAGGGATTAAAGGGTTTGGTGACATAATCGTCCGCCCCCACCGTGAGGCCGTGGATTTTATCCATATCCTCCGATTTGGCCGATACGATAATGATGGGAATGTTTTTCTCTTCCCGAATTTTCATTGTCGCTTGGATGCCGTCCAACTTCGGCATCATGATGTCCATGAGCATGAGATGAACCGGCTTCGTATTGATGATCTCCAGAGCTTGCACACCGTCATAGGCTTTTAAAACATCATAGCCCGCATGACGGAGGTAGATGGACAAGCTTTCCACGATATCTGGATCATCATCTACCACTAAAACGCTGTAGGAGTCGATGACCGTCACCTCCTTTAAAACGTTGCTTCTTCGCTTATCCGTCCTCGGTTTCGCTGATTGGCGTCGCTGTGTAGGCTGTCTCCCTGTTATGAATTATAAAAGGTAATTATGAAGAAAGATCACATAGATTTCTTAAGGCTTTCTGACATTTCTGTTGTTGCGCGAAAAAAGCGACCTCACCTGTTTCGGTGAGATCGCTTTATATTGATGCCTTACCTCATCGGTACTCGCTTTAACACACGTTCAATAATATGTGAAGTGGATTCTTGCTGTAGGCGAATTAGCTGTAGTCCGCAATATATGCGATTTTATCCTCCGAAAAGCGATACACGGACTTGCCCGGAAGACGCAGGGTGTCACCGGCCTTCAGATTCTCGGAAAAATTAACAGCCAATAGGCCCTCAAAGTGTATGGCAACTTCGGCGGTATCCCCTTGGAACGTACCTCCCAACAGAAAAAATCTTCCCCCTCGCACAAATCAAATTGCTGGCATATATTGCTTGCAAATGCATTGTGTAGGGGGACGATAACGGTGCCGTACCATATTACTCAACGAGTTCCATTGAGCTGTCCTCCAGCGTTTCTGGGTCGATATACCGTTCTTCCAGGAGACACCTTCTATACCATCGCTCAAATGTTCCGAGTACGAATCGAAGCGCTTGCCGTCAACAACCCGCATATCCCCGATCCCAATTTGTTATTTCCAGGTGATGTCCTTTGTGTTCCCGGTCTCATCACGTACCCATGCTGTACGCTGTTGCAGCCCCGAGGGCGTGTGCCCTTCGGAACGAGTGGGGTCGCTCTTGTGAACTTTGGCCCTAGAGGCGGTCAGGCGGTGAGCTTTACGGCCACCTTGCCGCAGCCTACCGTATTCGGCAATTTTGACAGGTATTTTGGAGAAATACGTATACCCGATATCGGCGGTTTTGGCAACGAGTTATTCGCCACCCCTGAAGACCCGCCGACTTGGTCTTCCCGAGTCGAACTTCCAACCGTTGCGTCGGTTATACCAAATTCAAGGGTATTCATACGTCCCTTCAATTCACAGACCGGTAATTCCGGTGGAGTTATCCTGGAAGGTTTTATTCCTGGCGGAAGTTGTCAATAGAGTAAACGATGTTATAAACGCAATTCCTCTTGCCAACTGGGCAAATCGGGCGGCAGATCGATCATCTTGCAGACTCGCTGAATCAGTAACGGAAACGGCATATCGCTATCCCAATGATCATCGGCAAAACGACGCCGCTCCAAGGCATCGAGTAAACCGGGCAACATCAATTCTCGCCAATGCTCTTCATACGCCGCTAAGCGTCGCAGACTCCCGCTGCCAATCGCTTCAGCCGCATAGCGGCCGGCAAGCAAGCCGCCGACTAAGGCAAAACGGATGCCCTCCCCGGTAAAGGCGCAAATCTGACCGGCTGCATCTCCGACCAGCATCATATTCTCTTTCACCGTTTGCGGCAGCGGACCCTCTGCGGGTAACACTCCCCCGGTCCAGCCGATGATCCGCGTGCGAGGGATCTTCAGCTTTTTCAGGAAATCCCACATGAGGTTCGTTGGCGCCGGCTTCCACGTGCCAATCCCGACATTGACAAGCTTCTCTTTGGGAAAGACCCAACCATAACCGCTCCTATAGGCCCGGTCAAAATGAAGGCCGATGCATTCTTCCGGATGATCCACGATGGCTTCACACTGTATGGCGGTACCAAAATGGGAATGAGTCTGCCCCATCCATCGACCCACTTGCGAGTAAGGACCGTCCGCCCCGATGATCACTTCCGCCTTGACCTCAAATGGTTGATTTCCCTGCTGCACGACGATCCCATTCGAACTGCGCCCAGTCACCTTGGCCCCGACAAGAATGTGGGCGCCTTTACGGGCGACCCAATAGGCCAAGGTTTTTTCAAAACGATCACGGTGTAAAACGAATCCCGTAAAGGGAGATGGAAACGCCCCTTCAGGCAAATAGATTTTTCCACCAGCCATTTGTCCAGCTATATGTACCGGCTCAATATCCACGATCCGTAGAATGTCCTTCGGTACGCCTTCGGCGCATTGTACAGGCAAACCAATCCGCTTCTTTTGATCAAGGACGAGCACTTTAGCGCCCCGACAGGCAGCCGCAATGGCTGCCGATAGCCCTGCCGGACCTGCGCCGACAACGACGACGTCGTACTCCATCACAGAATGACCTCCTTTTCATTCCGGTTACTCGGAGAACGTCAATCATACAGTTAAATTATATCCGTGTTTTCCTAAAACTTGCGAATCAAGTATAGGGGCGTCCGGGACGCCATCAGATTGACCGACATGGCCACCATCAAGTCCCCTGGGGTGTCAACGAAAAGTCCAATTAAACAAATTTATTTACAAGCCCGATCAGCCGATGCTAGAGTTCAGTATAGTTATTATATTTACGGTATCTCTCAGCGTTTCATTTAAAATGGGTGAAGGAATATAAGACCATGATCGAATACGAATGATAGAATTATCCACAACTATATTGGAATCAAGGTCTCTCCATTCTTCATTTACCGTAATAGTAACCATTAAATTATTAACAAGCAAAACCACACCTCGCGAACAAAAATCGGTCATCCCAAACAGCGGTAAGTCCCGTTCGCTTGTTACATAACTTGATAAAAATTTATAGTTTGGCGTATCCTCCAGTTCTTGAATACAGAATGGATTCAAAGGGAATAGGCGAGCAAACCGCATTTCTTTATTATATGCCCTAAGTGCATCTTCACGGCTTCTATATAAATAAAACGAACTACCGTTTCTTTCGAATTTTTCGATAATTCCGGTTGTCTGAGAGTAACCGTCATCTAATTCCGAGTTGGAGAAAAAGGAACCGGATATTCCGGCATCCCTTAAACTTTTTAAAGTAATAAAATCATTAGCTTGTTTGATCTCAGTTAATGGGGATGAGTCAACCCGACAAGAAACATGTTCCCCAAATATGGACGACATAAGGGCAAACTGAAAAAGGGATAAATACAAAAAAAATAAAACAAAATAAAACAATACTTTATTGCGGTCTCTTGTGAGTCGAAGTTTATATAATTTAACTTTGGCTATTCTGATTAAGAACAAACCAGCAATTAGGATTAAAAAAAAACTTAATAAGCCTTGTTTGAAATAGATCACATAAATACCCCCCCATTATCATTACTGATTGCAAAATATAACAAAAAATCTCTTTTGTCAATCCTATTATGTAGCATTATTAGCCCAGGTCCACAGTGTATTATTACTATGGACCTGGGGTGAAAAAAGAAAAGGAATCGTATTTGAAATCTAAT
>NZ_WXEY01000034.1 GCF_009877425.1 Heliomicrobium undosum
CTTGTCCGTGCATGTAATACCTTTGGAGAAAATATATCGAGCGGTAACGGTCGCATGGGGGCGCCCGTTTTTTATTTCTGTCGATACTTCGATCCGGTCTACGAGGGAGGTCACGATCTGGCGCCGGGTCTCAAAGGTATCCTCGTTAGCCAGTTTATCTCGTAGCACCCGGAGCAGTTCTTCGGCCGAAGCAAACTGGGATACAAGGTTATCCTCGGAAGCAATCAGCTTGTCCAACTCTTTGAGGCGCTGCCGGAGGTGTTTGGTTTCCTGGGCGATCTTCGAGAACTGCTTCTCCACGTCTGACGATGAGATGATGTTTCTACGATACAGGTCCAAGATCGGCTGCTTCTCTTGGTCCTTCGCGGCTATAGCCTGCTCTATCATTGACTTCTCGGCAGAGTAGTTTTCCTTTTCGGATTTCCGAACCTCCATACCGGCAGCCACTTCTGCCAGCGTTTCACCGGGATCGTTGATGAAACGAACGCAGTCTTTCCAGACCGTGAGTTCTATTTCCTCCATAGGGAGGTTTTTTGACGCGCATTTGCCGCTATACTTTCCTCGGTAGGATATCTTCCCATTACAGACGTAATAAGCCTTCAGAGCGTCTTTAGGCCCTTTGTAAGCCGTTCCAGTGTAGGTAAGGCCACACATTCCGCACTTGATTAACCCACGGAGAAGATATTCCCGCTTAGCGTTTCGAGTCGCTTCAATCTGATTGTTTTGTAAAGATGTCTGGGCGGCCTCCCAGATATCCTCCGAAACGATGGCGGGTACCTGTCGCGTGATCGTATCTCGTTGTTTTTTTGAGCGCTTTCCGTACACATGAACACCTTTGTACGTAGGGTTGACGATCATGTTCCGGACGCGGCCGGGTAGCCACTGGCCGGATGTGGCGACTTTACGCTTGCCGGAGGTAACAAGCCGGTTGTCCTTCGTGTAGGAGGGAGGGATGCCAAGAGCATTCAGGTAATCGGCAATCTTAATCGTTGAAAGCCCCTGGGCGGTGATCTGGTGATAAATCATCCGGATCACATCGGCTTCACTCAAGTGGTGGCCGGGGAGGGGGTCATCGTTGATCTCCAGGTAGCCATCAACGACACGGTAGCCGTATGGGACTATCCCGCCAAGCCAGCGACCTTCCCGGGCGGCCCGGTTGGCGCCGTGCCACAGGCGGGTGACAATTGTATCCCGTTCAAGGTCGGCTACTCCGGCAAGGATCGTAAGAAGGAAACGGCCAGAGGGGTCACCTGTATCAAAAGGTTCCGTCATGCTACGTACAATGACGCCGATCTGCTCTAGATCATGAACGGCGTTGAGGATGATGCGGGCGCTTCGACCAAGGCGGTCTAGCTTATATATGAGCAATACGTCGAATGGCTTTTCAGTAGCTTCTTGGACGAGTTTTGAGCCCTCTGGACGCTGCTCCAGGGGGATGGTGCCGGAAATACCGTCGTCTATGTACCATTTAATGATCGTGTGTTGATGAAGGTCGCAGTATTTGCTGCCGAATTCAATTTGGTTTTGAATAGTGCCTCTGTCGGCTTGGTCGTCGGTGGAGACACGGGCATAGATGGCGACACGCATGGTAATCACTCCTGGTGATAGAGTAACAAATAAGTCGGCAGAAGAACAAATGTACTATAAAAAACAAATCAGTGGAAAAAGAATAAGCATAAGTGTATGCCAATCATTTTTACAATAAAAAACCCCTCTATTTACTAAGAGGGGTTTTAAAAAGAATGAGAAAATCAGACTGCAACATCTGATGATGTATAACAAACACTTGTAACATGGTTGCTAGCCTGATAACTAGCAAAGGTATTGTGAACATTGGTTAGTTCAGTTAAATCAAGCGTATCTCCATTGTGAAGGATGGCATTGTCTAAGTTTCCAAAATATTCTACTTGATATAAAGCATCTAATTTAACGAAAGAAGGTCTGAGAAAAGGTGGGCGATAGGAGGTAAGTCGTCTATTAGATGGCATAAGTAATTTGTGTACCTTGTCAGCAATAGATGAAACGTTAAGTAATTTTACACTTCCAGTGGTTTGATTAGCTTCAATTACTAGAAATGTACGTTTGTATAAACAGGTTCCACCATCCGCATAGTCCATTTGTAGCAGTAGCCCATGTCCGTCCCTTATATTCATAAGCTACATTATCACTATTCCTTTACTTTCATCTTTATAAATCACGTAAGAAGATTCGTCGCCGACAAATTCTGACAATTGGCTTAGTAAGGTTTCGTTGATCTCTATTTCGTTTGGATTATAATAAAAAGTATATCCATTAATTACTTCGAAACTATCATTGTAGTTCTTTTGCTCATTGTAGGCAGTTAACATTTCTCGAATAGCAGGTAAATCAAGTTCTTTTAGCTGTTCGATACTTATTTGACTTAGTATTTTAATAGGCCTATTTCCGATGATTGAATAGTTATAAGCTATTTCCCAGCTTTTGTGAAAGTGATTTAAGTTTGAAAGTTCCCGAGCAGTTAGGCCACCAAAAATCTCCACCGCAGTTTTTAACGTATCTTCCTGTTCACTAGAGAGTTTTAAGTCGGATAAATAAGCGTCAGATACATAGCCGGAGCAATCATTCTTATATCTTTGCCTCACACATTCTACTACAGATCCGTTTTCAAACGCGTATATGGGATCTTCAAAAAGAACATCATCTGTTTTTGCTAAATGAATTAGCTGTGCAAAGTACAATAGCTTTTGAAGCCTCATATTTCCATCAAACGTATTTCTGGGTTTATCATGGCCAAATCTGACAAACCATTTAGCAAATTCAATAGCGCTCTTGGTTTCAATTGTCATAAAATGTCACCTCCTGCTCACGATTAGGTTTATTGTAACTTTATGTTAACAGTATATTCAAGTAGTTTCAAGTAGTTTCACGCAGTCTAAAGCATTTTCAGGAAGGCTTCGCGAACATAAGCGATTTCTGTCGAAGCATAGATTAAGTAAATTAATAAAGGAAACAAAGTTCGCAGAAGTATCATTCTGCGAACTATAGTGGTACAATGGGGGCACAGAAGTCCGGTGAAAAGGAGGATTAAGGCCTGAAAATGAGTTCGCAGAATGTATTCGCATCTTTCCTGGAGTTACAGAAAACTCGTCTCGCCGTATCATCGGTCCAGGCCTACGAGCGAGACCTCCGCGATTTCGCTACATGGTTCGCCCAGACCAATGGCCAGGAGTTAGGGCCCCAGGCCGTCACAAGCATCGACATGCGGGAGTACCAATCCTGGCTGCAGACGGTTGCCGGACGGAAGCCCCAGACGGTAAACCGACGGCTGCTTGTCATCCGAATGTGGCTGGCCTGGTGCCAGGAGCAGGGAATCATCGGTCGCCTACCGGGCATGCCGCGGCCTGTACGGGAGCAGAAGGCTGCTCCCAAGGCGCTCGAACGGGTGGAGCAGAACCGTCTCCTTAGAGAGGTGGAACGGCGGGGGAGCACTCGAGATCTGGCATTGGTACGGCTGCTTCTCGGCGCCGGACTGCGGATCAGCGAGGCGGTTGGACTGAGACGAGAGGATGTAACGATGGGGGAACGTAGCGGCTATGTTGTAGTATCCCAGGGGAAGGGGAATAAGCGCCGTGAAGTCCCGTTGCCAGCCGAGACACGGAAGGTATTAAAGGTGTGGCTGGACGAGCATCCAGGGGGACCGTGGCTGTTTCCAGGTCGAACAGAGCGCCACCTTACAGCGCGCCAGGCGCAAAAGATGCTGGCACAATTGGCAGTCTTTGCGCGGGTAGAGGTGACCCCCCATGGTCTGCGTCACACGGCCGCCACTAACATGCTGTCCAGTGGTGCGGACTTGGTTACGGTGGCGGAGATATTAGGGCATGAGAGTCTGGATACGACGGCGAGATACACCAAGCCATCGGCGAGGAAGATGGCTGAGGTGGTGGAGAAGGGGGAGGTATAAAAAACTAACCATAACCTCACCGGATAAAACCGAATCAGGTTAGAAGGAAAATAAAAACAAATATCGAAATGGGAAATTAGTTAGGAAGAAAAAGACAATCAACTGTTAGAAATGGTGAAATCCAAAGGAGTTGCTTTGCTTGTTTAATTCTAAAATGAAAAAAGAAGCAATCAAACAATTAACAGCAGTAGGTCAGGAATATGCTACAATAGGAGAGAAAGTAAAAGATAATTCCATACTACTTCTTAAACAAAGACAAGATGCTTCAACCTGTATTAAAGAAGTTGAAAGTTATATTAATCGTCTAGCTAATACCCCTAAAGAATTTCAAAGCAAATTTGAGGAAATAAGAATTCAGGTAGATAAGTTCCGGGCGATTCTAGATCTTCAATTTGATGATAAAAAAGCCCAACAAGTCACAGGAAGCGTGTCCGGTGCGGGAGTTGCAATGGGTGCAGGTGTAGCTGCTTTCGGTCCGAGTGCTGCTATGGCGATTGCCACTACTTTTGGAACGGCATCAACAGGCACAGCTATATCAGCACTTTCCGGAGCTGCTGCAACAAATGCAGCATTGGCATGGTTGGGCGGGGGAGCCCTCGCAGCCGGCGGCGGGGGAATGGCCGCTGGAAATGCATTGCTTGCAATGACGGGTCCGATTGGCTGGGCTATTGGTGGATTGGCCATTACAGGCGGTGCCGTCTTTATGAGAAAAAAGAATAAGGAGATTGCACTGAAAGCGCAATCAGAGGCGCTAAAGATAAGCAAGTCAATAGCCGTATTAAAAGCAGCAGATCTGGAAATATCCCGACTGACTATATTGACGCAAGAACACTCAAATAATCTGGCCAAACAACTAGCTCTTTTGGAGCAGCGCGCACCGTTGGACTACAAAGATTTTGACAATGACCAGAAATATGAGATTGGTGCTTTAGTAAATAACACACTGGCATTATCTGAGTTAATAAACAAAAAGGTAGGGTATGCGAATTAACCATGAATGCACATAAAGTTGCAGGCGACCAAGTTGTCGGGGCTGTAGTTGACTACATAAATCAAGAGCGGATGGCAGAGTTAAATCGACAACTCTCTGAAATCCTGCAAAACGAAGCGTTATTAACAAACGTACAAAATGAAAAACTGATTGAAGCGCTTCAATACGTTGAGAAGGTTAGAGAATTTCTTGACGCCCCAAACCATATTTTAGGAAATGATTTGACCAAACACGGTGAAATTGCGGAGCAAATTGAAGTAAATATTCGAAATGCTTATGACCTGCTCGAAGGATGGAGTACGAAAGCGACCTTTGAGGGGGTTGGTAGAACAGCTCCGGAAGACTACCTGATAGAAGGTATTAAAGTTCAGTCAAAGTTTATTAATGGAGTAAATAATAACCTAAGTCATGTACTTGAGCATATGGACAAATACACTGAGTTTGGTAGGAATGGTTCGTACTATCAGATCCCAAAAGATTCGTATCAAACGATCGAAGAAATTCTCAAAGGCAATGTACCGGAAGGTATAAGTGAACGAAATGCCCAAAAGATACTGGAAAAGGTTCGGGAAATCGAAAGGCAATCAGGCAAGAGTTTTGCAGAAGTTGTGAGACCTTCTATTTCCGACTATGCAGAGGTGCAACCGGGTAAAGCTGATGATACACTTTCTCGTCATGAGAATGATTTGAAACACAGGAATAAAGAAAAAGTAAAAGATATAAAAGATGAATCTGATGACTTACGGGAACAGGCTCGACGTGATAGTGGTCCTAGCATTAAAGAGGGGTTGAAAACAGGTCTTATTGGGGTACTTATTGGTGGAGGATTTAGTGTAACTCTTTGTGTTTTTAAAAAATACAAAGAGGGTAAAAAGATCTCTAATTTCAATTCAGACGATTGGAAAGACATTGGGGTCGATTTTACCAAAGGAGGTACCAGAGGAGGAATTGCTGCAACGGCAATTTATGGATTGACCAACTTTACAAATATGAGTGCTCCACTGGCCAGTGCTTATGTTTCAAGTGCTTTTGGTATTTCGAAACTATGTATGGAATATAAAAAGGGATATCTCAGTTTTGAACAACTCATCGAGCAGGGAAGCATAGTTTGCTTAGAAACAGGAATAGTTACACTTGGTGCAACGATGGGGCAATCAATTATCCCAATACCTGTAGTCGGGGCATTAATTGGAAGTTTCGCTGCGAGTACGGTAGTGAGTTTGGCGAAAAAACATCTCGGAAAAGAAGCTGCCAGACTGGAAAAAGAATATAATACTAGATATTCGAACATTCTAAAAAAGCTCGATGTTGAATACAGAAAAATTGTAGAAGCAATCATGGCAGAATACAATCGACTTGGGACGATTACGAAAATGGCTTTCGATTTCAACAGTAACGTGCGTTCTCGTTTTGAAAATAGCCAGCAATTGGCATTCGCTCATGGAGTTACCGGAAGTAAAGTATTAAAAGATATAAATGATATAGATAATTATTTTTTGTTAAGATGATTAATCCTTGCATGCATTTCCGTAAAAAGTAAAGCGGCTAAGGTTTTTTCATGGAAGTGCAGGTTTTTTTAAGTGTGTTGTGTCAGGTGGCAGGGAGAAATAGCTTGCCTAAAGAAAAACCCTATGACGAACCTTTTTTATGTTCATCAAAAGGGTATCAGTTCTGAAGCCAGGGCCAGTTTGTTTTTGAGTTGTGCTTGTGAACCGGCTGAGAAAACGGGTGTTTGGTCTTGAAAAAAAGGTAATGGGGTTTCTATTGTCTATTCTGCTTGCAGTATCATTTGCCATGCCCGCACTGGCTCACCCTGGCCGCCCGGATGCCAGCGGATGTCACACCTACAAAACGAACTGAGAAAAATGGAGACTCAAGTATGGCGAATACCACTGTCACAGGTCAACCACCCAGGAGAACATCCATAGTAAATGGCAGGGTGATAGCTACGGTAGTGGGGGGGGCGTCTACTTCCGGATCATCGGGTTCAGCTTCCTCAAAAGTGGACAGCACGGCTGTTCGGGTCTACCAGAATGACAAATACCTCAGCGATTTCGTTAGTACATATTACGGCATTGAGTTTGCGAAGCACTATCAGAATGCAAAAGTCGTTAATGCTGTTACAGGGCTGTAATCTGGCACAATTATAGCTACCATGTCTTCCAGGAAGGGAAATACCTGAATTCGTTTGAGACTCTGGAGAACGCGATCAGCTACGCAAAAGAGTACGCAAACGCTGTCGTCAAAGATGGCCAGTGCGGATGTTCGGTTTGGGCGAATTAGTGGAAGCGCCCTGTCCTCAAGTGAGGGCAGGGCGTCTTTATTAGGTATCAATAACTAATATGGTATCAAGAGTTATACAATTCACTGAAAACATCTTCAGTAATTTCTTTTGTATGCTTTAAAAAATAATCAAGGACATAACTTGGCTCAAAAGACTGTCGTTCTAGATACTTAACTAAACCATAAAGTCCCAAAGGGCGATTAATAAGCCTTATCCAGTTGGGATAGTAATTAAATACTTGATTAAGAACACTACCGAGTTCTGGATCTGACCACGAATATATAGATTGATATGAAGGTTTCAGAGTTTTATCAGCTAAAAACTTTTCATAAATCTTATTTATAAAATCATCTTCCTTATTATAGTCAAAGTACTTATAATCATACCTTTGAACTACGGCTCTGTATTTTTCTTTTTTCTTGTATTTTAATACAAAAAAACGAACCTGCTGAATGGTGTAATTTGTAAAATCTATTTTAGAAATTTTAGAAATGCAAATATTAAACTTATCTTCAAAAATAGCTTGTTTAGGTAGGTTACTATCAAAAGCAATAAAGTTGTTAGGACTATCAAAAATAGGAATAGAAGGTGACAAATTAATCCTGTTTGTATGATTATACCTATTAATACTATTAATGGTGTTATTATTGCCAATTAATTCAAGGATTAGAGACTCAATTCGTTCTTGGTGTTTTCTAATACTATTCAATTCGGTAATTATCTGAATTAATTTTTCGTCCATGCTAATAACCTCCTATTAGTTAATTATAATATCGGTTTGCGCTGTACGACTTATATAAAGCCTCCCTATAAATCAACCTGCAGGAGCAGGAGAGGATGTGCCTTGGTCTAGCGAATCTTTACAGAAACGCTTTAGGCCCTTTTTGGCCAAGTATGTAAAAACAGCCAGGAAAAATAAAAAGACTTTCTCGTCTCCCCAACCAGGTGGAAGCATAGTAGCGAACGCGACAGGGACGAAGCTCTCGAAAACCTTATATAAGTCAGCTGTTTCTTTGTTCAAGTCCGGCTTTTTGCACAGGACATGATAGGCCTTCTGCCGGACTTCTTCTGCTAGCTCCCTTCCTTTACGGACCAGTTCGGTTACAGCAGATTCAAAGGATACTCGCATGAGCCAAGTAAGATTCTCGGAAAAATCATAGTTTAGAAGACGCGGATTATCTGGCGGTGTGGTATCAATTTCAATGTGTCCTAAGTCTAGTTCCGAACGAGAAACCTCGTTGCCCGAGACGGTCTTTTCGGCAGCCCTAGCAGGAATGAATGTTTCATGGGAAGGAGTTAGTAAAACTCGTCCAATAGCATCTGTCCTAATGACAGGGAGACGGGGACTTATTTCGATATCAACAGCTTGATTTAAATGTGGTTCACTGGCATTGATGACAAGAGTTTTTGATAGTTCTTCCTGTGTAATATCAAGTCTCCTTTTTTCAGCAGTTGAAGCAATTTGCTCAACCATGGAGTTCCGTTGAGCTTCAAGGATATCTTCAGCCCCATCAGGGGTAATGGGTGCAAACGGTGCTTTGGATGATAAAGCTTTATCCTCGGAAAGAATGTGGGCAACTATGCCAAGATGAAGGGTAATGTCCTCCTCATCAAAACGTGAGGCCCTGTCAATAGCGGAACGGATCAACGATTTCAGCGTTTCTTCCGAAAGCTGCTTTTCGACTCCCATCTCATCCAAACAAATCTACCTCCTTGCCCATCCTCCGTTTAGTTAGACTAATCCTCCGGCTCCAACACCCGTTTATAGTAAGACCCCGACGTATACAATGCTGCTGCTGGATTATGTCCGAGAACCCTGTCCTTCACGATCAAGGTTGTCACCGGCGCCTTAGAGTGCTTCATGAACAGAGCGTCGTGTCCGACGCAGAGGCCGATGATGACGTTCAGCCCGCAGCCTTCCTGGTTCAGGAGTTCGGCTTGCAGGATGGGGTTGCAAAGGGATTCGTGATACCCCTTCTGGAGTTTCAGGTCTTCGGGGATGCCGATTGACCGTTTGTCCTCGGCACCCACCTTGCAAACAACGCAGTGGCCAGAGAGCCCTTTCGCTTTAAGGATCTTCATGAACACTTTGGCCTCGTTGATCAGGCCCACGCAGGTTGCCACGCCGACTTTCTCTGCACCAATACAGTGGGCGAACTCAATGATTTCTTCGACCCGAGTGAGTTTGCCATAAAACCGGCCCTCGATTTCCGCAGCGGCACGGGCGATGAGGGAGACCTCCGGATCGTATCGGTACTTGTCGTTGATGTCTTCAATGAGATTTCTGTCAAGGTTTGGGGTAGGGCAGAACTGGGGATAGTCACCGAGTAAGCGGTAGCAATTGTACACGCCGCAGTCGGAACAACTGAGTTTGCCCTTGGCATCCTTCACAATAAAACCTCCTTAAGAATACATACATTTTTTGCACTTTCCCCTTTTAGTGCTAAGTTGATATATGGACATATCCCCTTCACTGAATATGCCGCCGCATAGTTCACAATGATAGCGTTCAGAAGACTCTTTAGGCAGTTCAACTGGTTTTTGCGGTTGTTTTATGACCGGAGTTCTAGAAAATAAAGGTGTCGTTATTGCGAATCGGTTTGCGGGTGAGGGCTTGGTCATCGACGAGATATTCTGTAGTGCTGTTTTAGGTACAGGCATCGATTGCTTTACCTCTAGCCATCGCTCTTTCCAGATCTCTTCTTGCTCCAAATACCAGACATGCTTTTTGTCTGAGAGACGGATATTGTCCAATGTGCCTTTAAGTGTTGCTCCTACCCGGAAAATACTAACGCAGCTATCTAGGATAAGAGAGCGCATGAACTTAATTTCTTTGGTTTCAGTATCAAAAAAGCATAGGGAGCAACCCGATTCCTCATCTGCTGGCAGTTTGAAAAAGACCTTACGTTGCCAGCGTTCAAACCAATCTGACACGCAGAACTTGTCCAAGCCTGAAGAAGACATGAGCGCTCTTTCGGCAGGGCTTTTGAAGACTACGGTTCTTCCATCTGGCTCGAAATCAGGGAACCGAGACATGGAAATGAGCCACATCGTATCGATATCATTCGCTTTGAAGTAATCAAGTCGAGCCTGGAGTTCTCTTGACTTCCACTGGCCGCAGAAAAACTCCACTGCCCGGCGCCTGCCATCATTCAGTCGTATATGTATTCCACAAGTGCTCTTTAGCGCTGGCAATGGATACTCCAGTTCGACCGTTCCTGCGTTGCCGATTCGTTCTAAGAGGAATTGGTACAGGAGGGCTTTTGCCCGCATGTATTCTGCTGATTCATTGCTGCCGGGGCAATCTGATTTGTTACGGTGACCAAAATGATGAATATACACTTGGCCGAATCGGCAGATAACCGGCTGTCCACATATAGGACAAACGGCTCTTTCGTTGCAGAGAGCGCGGAGTTCTTCCTTCCGGTTATCCCATCGTGGATCGGTAGCCGAGATCTTTTGGCCATCTAGAAGTGCGGTGAGCATGGAGGCCTCTTTCAGATGTAGTCAAGTTTATAACGCATATACCATCCGTTGTTAATGGTTGGTAATTAATCGATTCTAGTATGTGCTTGAATTTTGATGGGTAATAAAATCCGGAGCATTCAATACACGTGGAGTTTTTACAAGAGGTTCGATTAAGGGTATTTCTTCTTTAACTGATACTCCCAATTCTTTAAATTTACGCGCAGGAATTAGTACGCTTCGTTCTAATGAACCTACTGAGTGATTAAATTGTATAACTGCTCGGTCTAAGCTTTTTTGTACATTGGTTAGATAACCAGCAAAGGTACAAATTCGGTCGTACAAAGTTTTACCGAGATTGCTTATTTCCTTAGCATTCTCAGCAATTTTTTCTTGATTCCACCCATAAGCAACAGCTTTAAGTAAAGCGATTAAAGTAGTAGGTGTTGATAAAATTACTTTATTTTCTACACCAAACTCAATTAATTGCGGGTCTTGCTCTAATGCTGCACTAAAAAATGTTTCACTGGGAAGAAATAGAACAGCAAACTCAGGCGTATGCTGAAAATGCTCCCAATATGATTTGCTATTTAATTTTGTTAGATGCTCTCTTACCTGACGAGCATGGTCTTTGAGCTTTAATATTCGGTGGGCATCGTCAGAAGTTTCTAATGCTTCCAGATAGCCTTGGAGAGGTACCTTTGAATCAACTACTATGATTCTGTTATTGGGAAGACGAATAACCATATCAGGGCGCAAGCGAGAATCATTAGTATTTACTGTATGTTGCTGAACAAAATCACAATATTCGATCATCCCAGCTATTTCTACAACTCGTTTTAGCTGTATTTCGCCCCAACGTCCTCGAACTGATGGTGTACGCAGTGCTTTCACTAGGTTAGATGTTTCCATTCGTAATTGTGTCTGAGATTGCATGAGTAAACTAATCTGTTCAGTTAAGCCCGAATAGGCAGATATTCTGTTAAATTCTAATTCTTGAATCTTGTTATTTACTTTGGTAAGAGAATCTTGTAGGGGGAGTACTAGAGCGTTTATTGATTGTTGTCTCAAGTCTATATCTGCTTTCGCAGATTCTTGGTACTTTTCAAGTGTTGCTTTGGCCAATTCCAGAAAAGATGCGTTATTGCTGCGAAGAGCATCAGATGATAAGGACTTAAATACATCGGATAGTTTGGTCTGAGCCTCATTAATTAAAGCTATCTTTTCTTCTGAAGCCTTTCTTTCTTCCTCAAGTCTGGTTTGTAATTCACTTAGTTCCACTTGTAATTGAGTGTTTTGTTCTTGTAACTTAACAATAAAATATTCTTTTTCTGCGATGTTTTTTTCATATTCATCTATCGCTAGTGATTTGCTTTCAGCAGAGACTCGTAATTTAGTTTCTTTAAGCAACGCTTCCTGCAAATTACCAACATGACCTTCTAAACTAACGATTTGTTCCTTGGTAATGTTGATTTGACGCTCTTTCTCTTCAATTAATGATTCCCTGTTTTTTAACCGTTCAATAAGAACTGCTTGTTCTGAAGAAAATTCATTTTTACCCTTTTCGTAAGCTTGGTTAACTTTAGAACTATAGAATATCCATGTAACTAAACAACCGACAAGAATACCTAAAAAAGCATAAATCAAAGAATTATCCATGTTCAAAAACACCTCCAATTAATTTTTCAAATAATAATAAAGTATAACTTAAAAAACAAAAGTCCCTCCTTACAAGATTATAATACGAAGCATGACGCTTTTTGTCGAAATGTGTCAGAATGTCAAAAACACCCTCTCGGGTGTTTTTTTGTCTTCTACGCTAACTTAAATAAGTCCGCTGCCTCTTCAATTGTCGTCCTCTGCATGTCCAGCCCGACCACATACCCTATAGTCGGTAAATCATAGATGATGTGCTTTATCTCATGGCAGAACACCCGGTACTGGGTCTCCGCATTGATGTTCCCGTTCATAACAAGATGGTATCTCCCTTTCCGGCTGACATACACGAACGCATATACCTCCGGCGTTAGATTGCCAATGCTTGTCCGAATATCAAAGGCACTCATGACATCATGAAAGGGAATTGAATCATCAATCAGACTTCGTATCAGTTGTTTGTCAAGGATGGAGAGGTTCAACGTAGACATGCCTCCCTAGATGGTCCTGCATCGTTATAGACTAATCAATCTTCTTGAGCTTCTTCATCCTCAATGGCCTTGATAATCCGAATGATCTTCTTGATCCCATCGGGCGACAAGGGGCGTACCTGTTTGAACAGGAGTTGGAGGTCTTCGCGTTCTTTTAGTTCGGCAAAAAAATTAAGAAGTTCGGGGTCGTCGGTTAGGGCTGCTTCAATTGTTGCGACTGAAGTGTTTTGAGAATAATTTACAGTACCAATTAGCTGTTCTAACGAGACACTAAAGTAGGCCGCAATTTTTTTTACCGTTTCAAAATCTGGTTCTCTACGGCCAGTTTCCCAAGAGGCAAGTGTGGCTCGTTCTACTCCAAGAATATTGGCAAGTTCTTCTTGGGTCAAACCTTTATTTGTCCTTAAATGCTTTAGTCGAGCATTAAATGTGTCCATTTGGCACACTCCTTTGCTTCAAGAGTAATGATAGTATTCCAGGACTTCAATGGTTGTTACCATAAGACACAAAAATCGAAACAAACCGTTGACTGTGCCTTAACGACACAATATAATTGTGTCAAAAGGACACGGGGGTGTGTAAATGAGGGATGAACTTATTGCTGCGCGTAAGACAGTAGGTTTTACTCAGGAACAAGTAGCTGTTCTGGTGGATATTGATCGTTCGTTTTATTCACATATTGAACGTGGAACCAAAACCCCTTCACTGGAAGTTGCCCTTAGAATAGCTAACGCTGTCAACAAAAAAGTGGAGGATATTTTTTTGCCCAATAAAGTGTCAGAACGACACAATCCTCAGCATGAAGTTGAGGCGAGTTAATTGGAGGTGGCCTTATGCCCAGGCGGCCAGATCCCATTGAATACCGTGCCGTCTATGGCACGGACCCCAGTAAGAACGCCGAGTTGCTCCGCAAAGTCATCGATATCCTCAACCGGAGTGAAGCCATGAAGAAAGCCGAGCAGCAGTTGGCGGAAAAGGACAAGGAAACGGCGTGACCTGTTTGCTTGTGGTTTTTATAATAACCTATTTTTGGTAGAAACGGGAGGGTTATATGCAAGCCGCATGGCATGTCATGGACCGGGAAATCCGGCAAACCCGGTCGTTGCTGAGTCGAAGAAAGACTGATCTACAGTTTGAACTGTACCGGGCCATCGTAGACCGGGCTAGCGACGAGGAAAAGTCCGTTGCCGCCAAACGTCTGGATCAGAATCAGTTCAAGCTGTGCAATATCAACACCCAGGAACAGTTCATCCAGACACACAAGCTATCGGAACTGAAAAAGCACCCGGACAATCCGATTTTTTACGGTCTAACGCCTCGTCATCGCCAGGC
This sequence comes from Heliomicrobium undosum, assembly GCF_009877425.1. Lineage (NCBI taxonomy): Bacteria > Bacillati > Bacillota > Clostridia > Eubacteriales > Heliobacteriaceae > Heliomicrobium > Heliomicrobium undosum. The sequence goes on from NZ_WXEY01000034.1 coordinate 14,160, forward strand.
GCTGATCGTGAAATATGCGGGCGGGAAGAGTGTTCAAATGGCCCAGCAACTCGGAATGACCGTCGAGAGTTACCGGCAGGCGATCCGCGAAGCGACCGGGATCATACAGCTAAACGCGGCCGCCTTACAGGAGGCACATTCCCTTGGGCTGACCGAGGAACAGACGGCGGTTTACATCAGGTTGTCTACGCTGGAGCGGTCTATCTATGTACGGTTGGACCAAAAGCCCAAGGACATCGCAAAGGAACTCGGAGTCAGCCTTTCCCGTGTATACGAGGCGGTCCGAAGGGTAAAGGCCAAGACAGAAGGCCAGTAGGGATAATGGCGATGCAAGAAGGGAGGGGGGAGCGTGCAAAAGGAAACGATTGACCTATTCCAGTGGTATGTGGCCTGTGTCCGCCAGACAGGACAGGAACGGCTGCTCTGCGCCACGATATGTACGCAGGCACCTCCCGAACTGAAACCCTATCTCAAGGTGGATTCGCTGCACCGGGAAGCGGTGGTCAACGCCGGTAAGTCGCCTCGCGTTGTATCAGAGCCGGTGTTGCCAGGGTACATACTCGTAGGTCTACGAAAACAGGCCGGTCTACTGGAGTACCTGGAGGCGTTTCTATCCGGGGTTCCACTTTACCACACTGGATATAAACTTCGCCCGATCTCAGCCGCAGAAGCAAGGTTCTTTCAGTCTCTGACTCAGGATCTGAGTGTCCAGGTAAACGTGAAGACGACGGACATTTACGCCTGGACGGTCGGACAGTCCATTGAGGTCGATGTGCCCGAATACGGCCGCTGTCGAGGCGTGGTCAAGCGTATCCAACAGGATGGCCAGCTTACGGTGTGGCTCCACGGCTCTCTGGTCACCACGCTGGGGAATGCCGCTGTTCGATTAGTGGTGCAGGCAAAAGCGCCTGTGGCTCGGCGGGTTCCGAGAGGAAAGGGCGAGGTTGACTGCGCGGCGGAAGCTTGGGCAGACCTCATGCAGCCGGAGTTTTTCAATCCCGACACGATTCCATATGCATCCAAGGCGAAGTAACTGACAGAAAGGGGAGAGCCATGCTCACAGGACGACTGCGGAAAACTGTGCCTTCCAGGCCACCGATGCCGGCCGATCTGGCGGTGGTCAACCAAGAAGAGAGAAAGGCGAATGTGGCCGGGTTCACGTTGGTGAAGAAGCGGGAGAAGGGGGCGGCGCAGTTTACCCAGGTGATATCCCGGAATGTGCTGTACCTCACCAGCAACGACTACCTAACCACGTCCGAATCGTCCTTCCTGTTTCATTTGAGCGCCGTGGTGGAGATGTGTTCTAACGCCCTGACGAAACATGTTCAACAGGGGGAAGAACGGAAGTCCACCGGAAAATACTTCACCATTGCCGAACTGGGGCGGGCGTTCGGGTTCTCGCGGGAGCATGTCAGTCGTGTTATCGGGCGGCTCATTGAAAAGGGCATCGTCTATGAACTGGTCAACTTCCGGGGGGTCAAGCGTCATGGCCGGGTGGTGGAGGAGCGGCCACTGTTCGTCAACCCGGAAATCATGTTTGCAGGCAGCCAGAACCGGATCAACGCAACCTTATGCCGGATCGTCATCAATGACGATTTTTTGGAGAAGAAGGGAATGAAACTTCCCTACAAACTTTGGATTCGACCCGGTGAAGAGTACGGGCGGCTCTATCCCCGGAAGCGGTACATAGAACTGAAGCAAGGCTGCGCCGCTGAATAATCCTGACGTTTTTTGACTAAGACCGCACAGGGGAAGCTCTGTCCATAGGGTGTGATAAAAAAATCACACATGTGTGACGAAAACGTCACACCCCCAAAAGTGCTCCCAGCCCTTGCCGGGCAAGGGTTTGCAGCCATTCGGCAGCGGTTCTCTCTTCTTACTCTTTAAATATACAACGGCAGTCGGTTTGGGGAGCAGGAGCGGTGAATTCGAGGAAGTGCGGTCAGGATAGACGGGATTTTTTCCAGTGAAAAAGGAAATCGGGTTGCTTGGGAGACCCTGGCGCCGGGTTCGGGACATTCGGGTGGCATCGGCCAGGGTAAAGCGGTGGGTACATCGGTGGCGTGTAAGTTTCTGGACGACAAACGAGTAAAGGGATTTTGACAGAAACATCACACGTCGCCGATGGGTGGCCAAGAACCCCAGATAATCAGGCATTCTTCGGGGTTAAAGACTGATAAAAACATCACACCTCTCGACAGACAAGCCGGAAAGCCTGATTTTATAGGGTTTTCAAGGGTCGGACGTGTGACCGAAACATCACACCCTCTGAACAAAGCAAAGGCAGCCGGATTTCCTTTTTCACTGGAAAAACCAAAACGATTATAGCAAATCATCATCGACAGAAGGGAGGGGGAGAATGCTGGCCGTGCAGATTGACCTCTTTCAGCCTCAAGCAACAGAACCGGCAATGGGTGATGCAAGAACGGCGGAACTGAGGGGGACCGTCCGGCGGATTATCTTTCAAAAAGGCGACTTCTATATCCTCGCTATTTCACCGGAACAACGGAAGGAGACGGTGACGGCAACCGGGGAGTTCTTCAATCTGGCCCCGAATGACTCCCTCATCCTGTGGGGCGAATGGGTGGACCATAATCGCTTTGGAAAACAGCTAAAGGTGACCCGTTGGGAGCGACCGCAGCCGACCAACGAGGCCCAGCTCCGCGAGTACTTGTCCAGCGCCTTTATTAAGGGCGTCGGCAACATCAAGGCCGCCCAAATCGTCAACGTTTACGGCACAAATGCGCTGGATATCATCCTGGAGCAGGGACCGAAAGCGTTGGAAGCGATCAAGGGGATTGGACCCCGGCAGGCCGAGCAGATTTACAAAGCCATCCGGGACCGGCACGAATTGCATCGGGTGGTCATGAACCTGCTTCCATTGGGATTCACGCCGAAGCTGGCACAGCGGGTGTACAAGAAGTTTGGCAGCCGGACCATCGATATTGTGAAGACGGACCCCTACCGGCTCACAGAGGTGGACCTGATCGGCTTTTACCGGGCCGATCAGATCGCCGCCTCGGCGGGCCTGCCGAAGGACGGCGACGGGAGAATCCAGGCGGCCATCCGCCATGTCGTGGAGGAACAGACTTCCAGCCTGGGCCATTGCTGGCTCCCTATGGAGGATGTCATCGAGCAGTCACTCATGCTCCTGAACCGGGAGGCTCGTTCGGTGGAGCGGCAGCACGTTGAGCAGGCCCTAAGCCGGTTATGCACCCTGGCCGACGACAAGGGTCGGACTGTGCTGGTACAGAACGGGCAGGTAGTGTATCCAAGCTGGCTGTATCAGGCCGAACAGCGTCTGGCGGAAAACGTGCAGGCGATGGCGGGTGTCCGAACCGACCCGTCTGCCAATCTGGACAGACACATTCTCGCCTATGAGCGTGCCACCCGGATTGAACTAGCGCCGGAGCAATGGCAGGCGTGTCGGGCCATCTCTCAGACGGATCTGTTGATTTTAACGGGCGGTCCGGGTACAGGTAAAACGCAAACAACCCGTGCTGTTTTGTATGTCTTTGAAAAACTGCATCCCGAAGCGAAAATCCTCCTGGCAGCCCCCACCGGACGCGCCTCCCGGCGCATGGCCGAAGTCACTGGCCGGGAGGCGGGAACGTTGCACCGGATGCTAGGCATCGGCAAGGACGGCAAAGCCCAGTACAACCGGGACAACCCGCTTCCCTGCGACCTGCTTGTGGTCGATGAATCCTCCATGATGGATCTCTCGCTGGCCTACCGGGTATTCGACGCCCTGGCGCCGGGGACGAAAGTGCTGCTGGTGGGGGACACGGACCAGTTACCGTCCGTGGGTCCGGGGAACGTGCTGAAAGACCTGATTGAGGCCGGTTGTCCATCGGTCCGGCTGACCCGGATCTTCCGTCAGGCGGAACAGAGCCAGATCGTGCTGAACGCGCACCGCATTAACCGGGGGCAGGCGCCCCAGATCAATCCGGCCAAGGGAGACTTTTTCTTCATCCGGCAGGAAGACCCCGAAAAAGTGGCCGACTTGATCGTTCGGTCCGTCGTGCGGCTGATCCAAAAAGGGATGGGCATTGAGGACATCCAGGTGCTGTGCCCGATGAAGAAAGGGCATACCGGGACGGATAGCCTGAACCGGCGGTTGCAGGAGGTTGTCAATCCGGCGCGGGGCAATGCAGCGATGGAGGAAATCACTTACGGCAGCCAGGTGTTCCGCCTCCGGGACAAGGTGATCCAGACAAAGAACAACTACGGCAAAGGCGTATTCAACGGTGACATCGGAACCATTGTGTCGGTTGGAACGGTGCAGACGAACAGCGACGATAGCGATTCGGAACCCGCGGAGGGCATTGCGGTCCAGTTTAACGGCCAGGAGGTCGCCTACACACAGGACGAGTTGGGGCAGTTGGCGCTGGCCTACGCCATCACCGTCCACAAGAGCCAGGGAAGCGAGTTTAAGGCCGTAATCGTCCCCATCACAACGCAGTCCTACGTCATGCTGGCAAGGAACCTTCTGTATACGGCGGTCACGCGGTCCAGGGAGATGGCGGTCCTTGTTGGGACGGACAAGGCCCTTTGGATCGCCGTCAAGAACGACAAGGTGAGCCAGAGAAATACCGGATTGAAGGAAAAACTCAGGCCTTTTAATTCATGCTGAGATGGATTTATCCCTATATCATCTATGTTTCTCGTCTATCGCCCAGTTGTTTGACACCGATCACAACGCCAGTATAATAAAAACTGTGAATGGTTTTTTGGTGAATCCCGAATCGAAAATTTGGGTTTTTCACCTCACAAAAACCGTAGTGCCCAAGGTATGCCCAAAACGAGGCAGGCGCGACTTGCTGGAAGTCGAAAGCGCAGGCCTCAACATCCACAGAAATTTGGGTTTTTGACCTCACAAAAACCCGGTGCCCAAGGTGTGTCCAAAATTGAGGCGACGGCGGTTCCGCTTGTCGAATGCAGCGGCCTCTTCCCTAGGAAACTGTATCGAAAAAAATTTGGGTTTTTGACCTCACAAAAATCCAGCGCCCAAGGTATGTCCAAAAGTAAGTAAAGCGCCCCGGCTCTCCAAAAAAGCCGGGGCGTTATGATTGCGGAGCCGATTTTTCTGCCATGGCAGGGAAGTCGGCTTTTTTGTTTGAGGGGCGAAAGGCACCTCTGCAATAACACCAAGTGATTGAAGGGGGTGAACTACAAATGAAAATGAAGAAAAAAGTATTGGTTATTCTGGCTCTCTGCCTAGTGGCCACGTTCCTGTTTTCCGGTGTTGCCTCGGCAGCAGATACCACTCCTAGCACCGGCAACGTCAACGTTAGCGTAACCGGGGGCGTGGAAAAACAGAGCCTTGAAACCGCTGGGAACAAGTTCTTGACCGCAGTAATGTGGGTCATGGGGATCCTAACCATTGTTTGCGCCGTTGCGATGGCAACCATCGGGGCCAAGATGGCGGCGCTCGGTTCGAATCCGCAGAAACGCGCCGACATGATGATGGGCTTTCTCATGGCCATGGGCGGCACGGCGATCTGTGGCGGCGCCTGGTTTCTTACCTCAGTGGCACTCGGTATTTTCCAGTAGAAAAAGAGGCGATTTACGATGGGGGGCATGTATCACCTTCCACTGCAAATGGATGGGGAGGATAAAGTTGTAGGTGGTATCGTCAGCCTGCGACAACTAGCCTACTCCCTTTTAGGGTTGTGCTTGGGTAGCGGATTCGGCTTCACAATTTACTCGCTAACCGGTTTTGTTCTTCCTGGTTTTCTCGTAGGCATTCTTCCGCTTGGGGTAGGCCTCTACATGGCCTTCTGGAAAGTGGACGCCTTCGGGATGACCGCCGACCAGTATTGGCGAAACCGGCTGGCCTACGCCTTCCGTCCCAAAGCGTTCCCGTACATCCAGGACCCGGCGGCGATGTTGCCCACCCAGGAGAAACGGAGGGGTTTGCAATGATTGCTGCTGCTGGGATCATTGCGCTGCTGGCCGCCATTTTTGGCGGCGTTTTCTTTTTTGAGAAGCGAAAGCAGCGGCGAAGCAAAAAGGAGAAGCCCGACATCCCCAGCGCCCAGACGTTCCTTAAGATTGAGGATATCCGGCACAGCGCCATCAACCTGGGCGGGAGTGAATACCGGGCGGCTATCGAGTGCGGGTCAATCAACTACTTCCTTCTTTCGGACAATGAGCAGTCGTCCGTCGAGTCGGCTTTCTCCCGCTATCTTTCCGGCCTGACGAGGCCCGTACAGTTTCAGATTCAGACGCGGCAGGTGGACATGCGCTGGGCGATCAACCAAATCCGGTCGAATGCGGCCCGGCAGCAGAACCCTGTCCTGCAGGGCTACGCGGAAAACCTGGCCGGG
>NZ_WXEY01000035.1 GCF_009877425.1 Heliomicrobium undosum
CGTGCAGAGAACACCTTGGGTGAAGTCTCTATTAATAAGGAAACGTTTGTGACAGCTACTCATCTGCGAGGGACACAACCAAAGGATCCCGATACGCCAGGCGCGCGTCTATTTCATGCTCGTTCAACGATTGGGTTGACGGTCCATGAGCTATCCTCGGCCTCTGATGTAACAGAGGCCACTATTAGCTACATCGAAAACAACCATGGTCAGCCAACACTTCGTGTACTGAAAAAACTGTCTGTTGTACTTGATGTTTCGCTATCCTTCCTTGGATGCTATGATCTGCTACCCGAAGAGTCAATTGGCCAAAGGGTCAGAAAGCATAGGTTAATGAACGGGCTGACAATCCGCGAATTTGCAACGTTAATTGGAGTATCTGAAAAAAGTGTTCGTAACTGGGAGAAAGACAATTGCGTTCCTTTATCAGACATTCAGGGAAAGTTACGATTTTAATGCTTACCCAATAAGTCAGTCAACGATGCCGCATCTTCGATGTGGAATCGTCGTTTTCCGAAGAAGTGGACAATCTATAGTATCCCAGGGGATTCCCTTTTCCCGACAAAATGAGCCGTTGACGACTTGACTAAGCGAATATCTCTCAGACTGGTGATACACCCTATCCCTGGCAGCTTCATCGACTAACAGGTCACACCCCTCGGATTTGATTTAGAACTTCTTGTTCCTTTTGTTTAGCGAAACTTTGACACTCTTTATATACTTCATCGAGAATACTAACTAAACCGCATCTTATTTTATCGAAATTTAGAGGTAAATATTGGATTCTAAAATTTTTTATTTTCTCCAATCTTTTTTCAAGAATAAAACGGATCTCATCATCACTTTTTCCTCGATATATACTTCTCCAATATTCGCAATGTTTACAGCCGTCCAAACAGTCGTTTCCAAAGGGTTTTAATAACTTTTCCCATGCGTTAGGCACTTCGGATAGTGACATTTGATCATATTCCTTCTTTTTCTCATTACACTCTTTACATGAGAGTAGGACATTACCTTGGACATCCAAACCCGCCCGAAAGCGATTCATAGCTTCTACATGTTCTCTAACTGACTCGAAATTTTCGTTAAATACCCTTTCGCAATAAACACATCTCGGACCAAAATATTTTTTAACAGACTCAATATAGATAGGATCTTTTACTGTAGAATCCTTTATGTATTCTTTATTTACTGCTGATAAAATCATATTCACCAATTTGTTAGCTACATCAGCAGTACCCCGTGAGGAATTACTAAAAACCTCAAAAGGATTATAACTCACTAGTATATAACCTCCTAAAAAAAACAATGATGAGCAATAAAATTTTGTATTTTTGGTTTTCGTTTTCTTTTACCGACTACCTTCTCTAATCGTTATAACAATGGCTTTATGGATTTTTTATTTTGAGTGGCATTAAAAAACCTTTTCTTTCAAGAAGGCTGAAGTGATCCTCTACCTGGGCAGCCTTCGCTCCTCTAATTCGCACTCCAAATTCGATGTTATGCTCCATCCCATGCCGCGTCAGGTTGGCAGATGTAACAAGAACTTGGTTTCTGTCCACTGACACAAGTTTCGCATGAAGGCTTGCATTTGGCGAATCAGGGTTGCCACACCAAATGAGCATTCGGGGGGCAGGTACATCACTTGGCCAAGCTTTTGACAGTATCCTGTAGTTTGAACTGTTGTCATGAAAGGCAACCGTTATACGACAACCCCGCTTTGAGGCTCTTGCGAGCGCCCCAATAATTGTTTTGGTCGAGGTAGCTTCCACTGTAAGATTGTAGCCGACAACGAGTATCTGCCGCTGCGCTTCATCAATCATGCTCCGGATGACCGGTATCGTACTTACCAAACGTTCACTTCCTCCAGCAGATGGCCCTGTCCAGACAAAATCTGTTTCCACCGTTCTAGGAGAACAGAGCTCTTTCATAAAAACTGCTGTCTTAACAGCCATATTTAGCGCCTCAAGCGAAGGAGGTGGTGAACAGTTTCTCCACTCCGTAAGGAGTGCAGACAGGCGTACCGGCTGAACAACTGCAGGCCTTAACAGGTGCATGATTTCGATTGGATCTGAATTCTGACTGATCGCTCCGCTGCGGAGATTTTCAGCAAACCTCTCCATTATATCTGCCCCACATTCATCTGCCAGTTCCGCAATTCTGCGGCTAAGCCCTTCCATAACTCATAGTCCTCAGATATGGAAAAAGGCGAAGTCTTTATTGGACACAGTGGGGACCAGAAAGCTTCTGTCCAAAAAAAGATTCGAGTTCTCACAGGATGTCTCCGGGGCAAGCAGACAGGCGTGGCAGGCCGCTCCGTTAAGGCTACCGGTCATTCCCGGCTTATGTTCGGCACAAAGGGGATCTGCGGAACAGAGGAATGCCTCCTGAAGACCGTTCCAAAGTATCGATTCAATCCGTTCGGTTTTTGCAAGTTCCACAAGTCCTCCCAAACTCCCCTCCGAATCCGGGGTGGCTGTGTAAATCAGCAGACCCGCCATATCCTGGTTGTTTCCACGCCTTGCGTAAATGCGTTCCCGCAGAGACGTGTGCGAGTAACCTGATTCCAGACATAGTTGTCGCATAAGCACATGAGCCAGTGAATGCAAAAGTGCGTACCTCACTCCGGGAAAATGCGGAACGTAGTGTTTTGTTAACTCCCGATCCTCACAATATTGTCTGAAGGCGCTTTCCATTTTTTTACCAGAAGTTATCCCGACCCTTGCCTCCCACTCACGAACCTTCTCGTCTTCCAGCGCAATGAAAATACCCTCGCCGCGGGTCTCAATTCCTGGGAGCCAGGAAGGCCTGTAATTCTTTCCAATTGGAGAGATACGGCTTAAATCCTCTTCCGTCTCCTTGAGTATAAGGGTAATCGGATCCGGCGGCTGATCAATCCGCGTGAACCCCTGTAGACATCGGGTTTCGAGAAGGCGGCGGACTGCGATTACCCGCGAAACCCATGAACGGAAAGATCCCGGGACGGCCATTTCCTCTGTTTCGAAATCAGTTTCGTCGCTTCCGTCGGAACCGTCAAGGATTGCCTGCCATTCAGGATACAGTAAGTCCTGTTCCGGTCCCAGTCGGTAGTTTCTCTGAAACTGGATAGCCTCCCAGACTTCATCCGGAGCAAAGTCCCCCAGTTCGTGCAAAAGGGATCTCATTTTCATGAGTTGCCTAAGTACCTCCAGGGAAGTGACATCCGCCAGTCGCTCCTCCAGCGCCGCAACAGCTTTATGCAGACGCGAAGAAAACGGCGGGATCGACAACGCGCTGGAAGCAACGGGAAAATATATATTCGATGCACCCCGAAGCATTGCCCGTAGAGGCTGATCGCAATCCACCCTATTACCTTGGCCGAGCCAGGGACGGTTTCCTTTACAGTCACCAAGAAGACCTCTCCCTTCCCGACGGAAAGCCTCCTCAAGTGACCGGGAAACGTTACAGTGCCTGCATTTCACAACCAAATCAGAAAGGGCGCCGCTGTTGCTGTTGTCCTCCAGATACATATCCGTACCCTTGCATCCCTCTTTTCCCTGACCGGCATGAACGAACCGGAACCAGGGAAAGTCGTCAAGGTGACCGCGGGGACAGGCTACAACAAAACGCGAGGGGAAGACGCGGGGTTTTTTGTCATTACAGGTGCAGTGGTAAGCCCCTGTTTCCAGATTCCTGACAAAACGGTTCTCCTGCCCCAGCTTGCGGCATTCGGGACATACAAACCAAAGAGGGAAACGGTACGCCGGAAGTGTTGGGCCGCTTGTCTGATAACTTTCGGGAACAGGAGGGGTCAGTATACGTTTAACCTGCAGTTTTTTTGCCAAACGGGGATCAGTGATATCCTTGCACCGTCCCTGGTCCCAGGTTTCATGGGATGCGATAACTACAGAAAGCTCCGGCAGATCCATAATGGAACCGGGACCAAACGTTGAAACCAGCTGGCTTGTTCTGATTTCCCCTACGGACTTCATATTGCGCCCCCTTCAGGTTCTTTCGTCTGCAAGGAATATTTTTAGTGAGGGTTCAACATCCCGCATTGAGTTCGGCGCCGGGAACACACCGCTACTTTCTGATCCAAGAGGATACATGAGCCGGGGGGTCCCTTTTGATCTTTCGGCATAATTGAGTTTATCTCTGTAGGTTTCGTGCTCCCAGCGGGAGAGGCAGGCTTCGATATGGTCAGCCGTTTCCTTCATCCGGGATGGACCATCCACTTCCTTGGTTCTTTGGGCGTAATGGTTCTGTACTTCATTTACATCGCCCAAATCAGCCTGGAATCTTGCTGCTGCCGGTTCGGGGGACAGTTCTTTGATTCCAAGCCGGCACATTGTAATCAGGGTGGCCGGGAGTGCCCGGTCCCTGGCTCTTGAAGAAAAAGGGGTCACACTGGTTGGTTCCACATAACGGTATACAGCCGAATGGTATGCTCTGAACCGTTCATAGTGGGAAACATCCCTCGGACGTACCCAGTTGTAAAGTGTGATGACTAGTCCCGGATACTCTCGGCCGACACGGCTTGTAGCCTGAATGTACTCAGCTGTGGTTTTCGGCTGACCTGTTACCACCATCAGACCTAGACGGCCGACATCAACCCCCACCGAAATCATGTTGGTTGCCAGAATGATATCCAACGGGCGTTCACCGGAGCCGGGAAGGCAGGTACGTTCCAACTGCTCAAGGATTGCCGGGATATCCCCTGACCTGATGCGGCTCGTCAGTTCAGGCACGCTTTCGCTTATATTCAATTGCCGATCTCCGTACTCAAAAAGCCCGTCAGGTTCACGGCTCTCCAAAAGGCTGATTCGGGACTTTACGTCATCCTCAATCAGACGGACGGCCCCACCTAGTTCCCGAAGGCTGTTGTAATAACCCACAACTGTATAGTACGGATCGAGATCCTCAAGGGGATTGTCCATTGCAGGCAGGGACGCAAGCAGATTGGCGTAAATACGCAACAGTGCTGTTTTCATGCTTCGCCCGGGTGCGAAAATACCAAGATAAAGACGCCCGGGTTTTTTCTCCCTCGGCTGCTCGACGGCGAAGAAGGAATCTCCTGAGGTTAGTCCCGGACTCGGAAACACAGCGAGATTTCTGTTAAACAGCGATCTCATCTGTTCCGCCGCCCTACGGACAGTGGCTGTTGAGGCAACAACCTTGGGGCCTACAGAATATCCGCCGATTTTTCGAGATGCAAGCCAGTCAACAGCCGTTTCATAAATTCCGGCCATTGTGCCAAGCGGCCCGGTGATGAGATGCAGTTCATCCTGAATGATAAGATCCGGAGGCAACAGTGGACGACTGTCACAGATTCCCCCCTGATTGCGATTGGGTGTGCGTCTCCCCTCTCTTTGAGAGGCGGCTCCGGAGTTAACTACCTCCTGCCTCCACCGGGCCATTTCGTCACTTTCCCCTTGGCATACAAACCCCCAACCCGGAACAAATCCTTTTACTTTTCCGAACAGGGCAGTTGTCTCTACAACCCAGGGCAACCGTGCAAATTTGTCAACTGTCCCGATCAGAAGATCCGGAGTCAGCCGGTAGATTTCCTCATCGGTGACAAGAGCCGGGATTCCGTCCATGTTTGAGCTCCGGTGATACTCACAACCCCGCCTGGAGCATCCTATTACGATTCGTCTTTTCGCCTGGTCTGCAAACCAGCTTGCGGGATGAGCTTTCCTGTTTCTTGTCAGGGGGGCACCGCACCAGGGACATGAGACCAGTTGGATCGGGGTGCATCCTTTCGCTTTCAGTTCCTTGATCCGAGTTGTTTCTTTATTTTCCAGGATACCCTGAGCATCGTTGAAATTGTTCGGAGTGCTTCCTTCCCCAACCCAAAGCCCAATTCTGAAAGGGACTTCCCCCCACACCCGAGGTTCATTCCGACGGAGCATTTCACAGGCGCAGATCAGGGTCGCAGCCCGCTGAAACTGCTGGACAGTCAACAGTCGGAGGGTATACCGCATAATCACACTCACACCGGTGTCACCACGTTCACCCAACTGCTCGCCACGGAGTCGTCGGAGCGCCATTGCAAATGCAGCCAAGCCGAGATAGGCTTCCGTCTTGCCGCCACCGGTCGGGAACCAGAGCAAATCGGCTGTTTTTCTGTCTTCGTGATCCGGATCCGCCACTCCGCTCAGCGATTGAAGGATAAAAGCCATCTGGAACGGCCGCCATACGGCATGAACAGGTACAGGGGTTTCAGGCCAGTTCCCTGTCTTTCTATGGATTCTGGACATGACCGTCCTAGAACGTTGGAGAGCCATCGCCCTGTTGGCGAAACGGAAAGCAAGAAGAGGTCCGTGGTCGGATGGGGAGCAGAGCAAGTCCAGCCCCTGTTGCATTCTCGTCCTTGAGCGTTCCCATTCTAAGGAGTGCCGGAGAGCCGTTTCCCTTTCGCGGCCGGAAAGGCTTCGTATCAGTCCCTTCTGACGTTCAATCCACTCGCTGTAACGGTCAATCAGGGGCTGGAGGGACCCTCTGAGTTCAGTGGGCTTCGTGGCGTCAGCCAATGTGTTCATGTCAAGACTTCCTCCGCCTGTCCATTCCGGAGGTGTAACCAGAGCGATCTCGAAGGAGGGTATCCAAACGGTTTGTAGTACGGATGCCCTTTTCCGTAACGGGTCCGACTCCTCCCACTCCACAGCCGTACCATGACCGGTAGCATATTCCGGACAGTGACGGAAAAGTAGATCGTCGGAAAGAACATCCTCGGGCCTGTAAAGCCGTTCATCCAGTTCCATCTGGCGGGCGGTGAAGGGGGCCACCCCTTTTTCCGTTCCATACACTTTCAGACTGGGTTGGAACAGGCAAAAGGGATCCCGGGACGCCCTCTCTTCAAATTTCTGTCGGTTGACGAGAAACAGGCTGACAGCAAGCCTGTCACGCATAGGTCTGACTATCCACTCCAGAAAGACCCGGTCGTTGAATTTCATTTTCACCGACCTACGTTCACCGTCAGGGTTAAGACGAAGAAAGTGGTCTTCGGAAATAGGCACGCGTTTCCAGTTCCCGTTGCCGGTGTCCTTTTTATAAATTCCAAGGGAAACAGAGACTGCAATGCTTTCAGTTCCATTCTCCACCACAAAGGAGAGACCAATAGAGGAAGGTTTCAGTGCCTGAATCAGAGACAGTCCCACTTCCGGACTTCCGGTCTCCTCCCCTTCATGGCCAGCCGAAAAGTCCTCATCGTCCTCCGTATCCAACAGGGTTCCGGCCGGCCAGAGGATTCCGGCAAGGTACCGGGTTCCAGGAGCCTCCCCTATGACCTCGCATTCTGTGGCAGGGCCAATCAGTTCACTCCGCAGGCGTTCAACCAGTTCGTTGCGGACTTTGACCTTGTTGGCATGCTCCAAAGCTATACACCTCCGGATAAATTACGTTTTACATAATTCGCCACAGAAGGATATTTTCCTTTTCAAAGAGAATCCGTAAAAACTGCAAGACATCTATTTCCGGCTAACTGTTACATTTGTAAAGGAGGCCATATGCAGAACTGGAATGATGTTCTGGACTCCCTCAATCCTGCACAGCGAAAAGCGGTTGAATCGCCTGAAGGCCACCTGCTGATTCATGCCGGGGCAGGCACAGGAAAAACAAGAACTCTTGCGGCGAGAACACTGTTTTTGCAGTTTGAAATGGGAATCCCCTCTGGCGCCATTCTCGCACTCTCCTTCTCCCGGGCAGCAAGACAACAGCTTCTGGATAGGCTGTCCAGCCTCGGTTGGGAGGCAGGGGGCGGCAGTCCCGTGCAGGTGCTTACTTTTCACGGTCTGGCCTGGCGTGTTGTCCGGATGGCAACAGACTATGGGGAGACATGGCTAAGACCCAATTTTGAGATTGTCTCTTCAGGTAGAGGCGGAATTAGCCCTCTTTTTGATCAGTATTCAGATGAGTTTGTCAAGGCTGCACTAGGTACCGCTTTTCGTTTGAATGGCATACGGTGGCGAGGATATGCAGGTCGGGATATTCTCGAACGCTTTGAGCAGTTTGACCACGCTGACTTCCGGTTGGTCGAAGACTGGCGTTCCTTTCCAGAACTTTCTGTTCCGATTTGGGCAAAAGGAATCGACATGTTAAGGCAGGGACACCCGGAGTTTGTACAAGCTTTGGTTTCACCTGAAGAACTAAAAACCGAAAGGCTCATTACCATTCTTGGGAATCATTCGGTACGGATTCAGGTAAGCACACGCGAACTGCGAGTCGTGTGGCAACGGTACAATCAAATACTGAAGCGCAGAAACATGATTGACTATCCAGGCTTGGTCGCAGAAGCCGTACGTATTCTCCGGAAACCTGACAGCCTGACTGCACACAGGCTCCGGGAGGGGCTCCGATTTGTTATGGTCGACGAATACCAGGACACATCCAGGGCTCAGGAGGCGATGCTTTTTCAACTGGCCGGTTCTGATGTCAACCTGAATGTGGTCGGAGATGCCCGACAGGCCATTTACACCTTCAACGGTTCGGATGTGTCCAACATTCTTGAGTTTCCATTAAGGGCGGCCCTCACAGGAAAGAGAGTGCTCGATCCAGTCCATCTCGAATGGAACTACCGTTCTGCAGAAAGCATCCTGTGTGTGGCCAACAGGATTGCCAAAAAACTTGAAGTTCCTAAAGAGCACCGGGGCTCCATTAAGGGGGAACTTCAACAAGCCCCGGTTCAAACCTCAGGAGAAACCGTTTTATGGCGGCAGAGTGGCCTTGACGTCAGGAGGGTTTACGCTCCACGCATTGACTTGGCCGCTGACTTTGTTGCAACAGAGATAGAACGTCTTATTAAAGAGGAGCGTGTCCATCCGGGCCATATTTCTGTTCTGGTCCGCAAGGACAGCGAATACTCGCCTCAGGCATCCTTTGTCATAAAGGAACTGGAACGGCGCGGGATTCCCCTGCACGAACGGGACAAGACCCCTGAATCCAAGCGTGTACTTGCCACGAAAGCCATGACGTTGTGTCAGCAACATTTCAACAGCACTCTGGAAGAACTGATCGATGGGATCATTTGCGGCGGGTTTGCTGAAGAACTGGAGGATGAAGCGGAACGGAACGCTTTGGCTGAACTTCTCCGTGAATCCCTTCAGTCTGGCGCAGTCCAGGCATGGGAGGCGCTTGAAACACTCCAGGATGTTCTGGAGGAGGATGGATTTGAGAAAACAGCAGACACAGGCGGTGTGTCCGTCAGGACCGTTCACTCCGCCAAAGGTCTTGAGTTCAGGATCGTGTTTCTGATGTACCTTGGAAGCCGCACTTTTCCCCACGGGATCCGTCATGACCCCGCAGAGGAACGGCGTCTCTTTTATGTCGGAATCACGAGGGCAATCGAACGGCTTTATCTCTTGGGGACACCCGGGCCTCACCATGCCGATTTCTTTGGTGAAAGCACCGGCGAAAGGGTCCATCATGTAGACTGGACCGTCCCCGGTGGAAGGGAGGTTTTCTCTGGATCGGAACTATCAGCGGAGTACAAAAAGAAAGTGAGCCAAGTGAAGCAGAGGCAGTCGGAAGAGGAGGAGAGGAAAAGGAAACTTCTGGCCCAACTTCTTGGGAGCCTCGACTGACCCTACGTTCGGTTACATGAAAAACCAAGTCGGGAGGAACAGCTTTTGCGGAAAAAAAAGAAGCCAATTGTGATACCCCAGAAACAGCAGGACTGTATTTCTTTCAAGCCTGAAGGCACTCTTCTCGTACAGGGCGTGGCGGGTTCCGGAAAAACGACTGTCGTTTTAGAGAGAGCCCGACAGTTGGATGAAAGAGAAACCCGAAGAGATGGTCCTAAGGTTCTTGTACTCACCTATAACCGGGCGCTGACCTCATGGATAAAGGAACTCTCAGGCAAATCGGCAGGTAAGTCTGTTGAGGCCAACACATTCCACTCATGGGCCTGCGATTTACTTTCGCCTTTAGGCCTGACACGCAACGGCACTGTCCGGGACCGTCCTGAAATAATAAGACATGCCAAAAATTACATAAAAAGAATGCATCCAAACGCTTCGTGGCCAAATATCCACGGATATGGGGATTATGAGCTTGTGCGTTTTCTGGGCGAAGAGATTACTTGGATGAAAAACTGGGGGCTTGTTACTACAGAAAGCTATATGAATTCCCCACGAACCGGCAGGGGGAAAAAGCTGAAACTCAGTCCTTCCCAAAAGGAAACAATACTGAAAGTGTATTTTAAGTATGAAAGTCTGCTTGAAACCCGGTACCGTTGCATCGACTTCGACGACGCGGCACTTCGGCTTGAAAAGCACATTCATAAAATTCCCATGAACAAACGGCCAAGTCACATCCTGATTGACGAGGCCCAGGACTTTAGTCCGGCCCAATTCCGGGCTGTAGCTAAGACGGCAGTAAAGAGCCTTACTATCGCTGCTGACAAGGGGCAGCAGATTTACAGGCGCGGATTCACCTGGAAGAGCGTCGGGATTTCCGTTCATAGCGGAAACAGCAAGTACCTCCTGAACAGTTTCAGGTCAACAGGTGAAATCGTTCGTCTTGCCACAAGTCTGCTTGCCAATGACCCTTTTCTGAAAAATGATCCGGAATACCTCTCCCCCGACACCTCACCTGATTCTGAAATAATTCCGGAACTGCACCTCTGCCGTAGCGATTCTGTGGAAACAGAGAAAATAATTGAACTGATTCGAATGCTCCGATTGAATTTCCCGGAGGACTCCATTGGTGTGATAGCATGCAAAAACGAAATTCTTGACAGGTATGCACAGGTATTCAACCAGCATCTCATTCCTTGGCTGATGGTAAAGGAAAGTGAGACGGGAATAACCGGTCCCGGTGTAAAACTCGTAACATTCAACTCAGCCAAAGGCCTTGAGTTCGATCATGTGATTGTCACCGGCCTAAACAAAAATTCAGTTCCCTATCCGCGGGCAGAGGCTGGAGATGATGAAGAGGCCCATATATCTTCAGAACGCAAAAAACTATATGTGGCTATGACCCGAGCCAGGCTGACCCTCCACATGGCTGCAGTTGAACCGGTATCGCAGTTTGTCCATGAATTGGATCCCAATCTCTATAAAGTGATCAGATGAGAAAGGGGCGCGTCTGTATTCAGACACGCCCCCATTTTATTTGATGTTTTTTCCGCATGCCGGCTGTAGGACTCTGTTCTGTTGACAGACGCATACGTTCAACAACCTGTTGGAGGTCATCCTTGAGCTCATGCTTCCAGATGCGAAGAACAGTCCAGCCCTCTTCTGTCAGCAACCCATCGTTCTTTCTGTCCCGATTTATATTTCCCTGGATTTTTTCTCCAGAATCCCTTGGCCATACAAAGTGCCGGGGGCAACCATGCCAGAAGCATCTGTCCACAAACACTGCCAGTCTGGACCTGCCGAAAACAATGTCTGGCCTCCCAGGGAGACTGTTTGTTAATCCTGTAGCGGAATCCGGCGGCCCAGAGCGCTTTTCTGAGACGTACTTCCGGCGATGTATCCTTACCACTTATGGCAGACATGCACCGGCTCCCCTGTTCTCTGGTAAGTCTGTCGGCGAACAGGACCTCCCAGCCTTATTACATTCAGACAGCTCCAGCATCCCTCAACACAGTTTCAAGGACCTGCCCGACCTCCTCAAGGGTCATTCTGGGATGCAGGGTGACAGCCCCGAATCTGAATGTGCTCCTATATTGGGGGTGGAACAGCCTTGCCGGCATAGAGGCAGACTTCCACTGCGCAGCAGCCTCAGGCTGTTCAGGGCTTAGCAGATATGCTCCTACTACAGTCTGTCTCACATCGCCGTTATCCATTTCCTCAACCAGGGCATCACGGTACATGTGAATGGAAGAAACCGCGTCGTTCAGTTGCTGCCTGATCCGGTACTTTGAGTCAAGAACAATCAGTTTGCCGGCTTCGATGGAATCGGTTTGTCTGTCCATTCCCACGGAGATATCCGGTACCATAGTTCTGCTGAATGAGCCCAACCGTCCATCCTCAACCCAATACTCCCTGTAGCTGCGTTTGAAGGAAAGGCTGTATTTGTCATTCAGTCTTACATTGACATTTCCGGAAGCAACAGTGACCGAACCGGCCCCTCCGTTTGCCGTAAAAAGTGTATTAAGATTAAGCTCCTGAAGGTTGAACTTTAAAACCGCCGACCTTAACAGCCTCAAAAAACACCATATTTCATAAAGGTCAAATGTCCTTGCCAGGGGCATCTGAAGGAAGTCCCCGAACACACGGCTTATACCCAAACTTATGTCCCTGTAAAGCAGAAAGAACTTCCTGTAGGGGAACACCTGTCTGTAAACCGGAGTTATGGTGATACTGGCAGTCCTGTCAGTTACTTCGGAGAAAAGGGGCAGCCGGAGCAGCCTCTCCAGCCTACCGGCCAGTTCCCTGCACCTTCCCGCCCAAAGGTGGCGTGTCTTTTTCCTTTCAGGATCCGTTTCTTCGGTTGCACCCAGTCTCTGTGCAATAACATTCATCCAAGCGGACCAATTTCGCAGACAGGCCTTGATATCCTGATGCTCCTTGGTATCAAGACCCGATGTTTTTACGTTTTTACGGATTTCTTCCGGAAACCATCCGTTAAACTGCCTGGGCAGACGCCGGATATCCCCCGGTTCTCTTAGGAATCTTCCGGCCCGAAAGGATTTCATGATTTCTACAGGAGTAATCGCATGGGCCTTATAATGGGGGAGCGTCTCCTCCCTCGCTTTCAGGTCCCTTATGGGATGTCTTGCGATTTCAAGAACAGCCGACTCGACCTGGGAAATCCGTGATCTCAGAAACTCCAGTCTTGCCAACGGGGGGTTTTCCTCTCCAGTGCCCCGTGCTATTCCCGTTCGGAAACCTGACAGTGAAAAAAGAGCATGGGTGTCCTCCAACACCTGTGAAACCATTCTGTCGAAATCATCCCGGGTCATTTTTCTCATATCAGGATCAGAAATCAGTTCAAACTGGGCAGACTGCCCATCGCCCAACTCCAATCTTATCGGCACGAATCCTGCGTAAAAGCCAGGCTGCCATCTCCAGCAGGCGGTTGTGCGATTGCGTGGGCGGAGCGCTTCGATCCTTTCGTCATCGATATACAGTTCGGCGGAAAGAGGATCGGGGGTATCCAGCAGTTCAAATATGTACTCCCGAGCCTCCTGAACAGCACCAGGAGCCACAGGTTCAGTTGCAGGCCAGATACGGGTTCTTTGGTGACAGCTTCCTGATTCATATATGTAAAGTTCCGCCATGGTTCTGTCCTACCTGGAGTTCTGGAAGGAGCCGAGCTGGTTCAATTCATCCAGCAGTCTAAGGATTACCCCCTGCGACCGTCGGAATCTTTCAAAGAGAGTACGTAGGCTGTTGAGCATCTCTCTCTGCTGTTCCGTTCCACGCAGTTTGGTAAGTACCTTCTGGGAAATCTGCTGGTCTATGACATCATCAGAATCCAGCCCGCAGGTTTCTACAGCAAAACGATGATACCGGATGAACTCCTCGGCCACACGGTATCCAAACCCCAACCCATGAACGACGATAGTTCCGTTTACTTCACTAAGAATTGCCGAACACGCCTGAACCGACTCGCGAAGATCAATGTGCCTTTGTTGAAGGACCTCAAGGAACCCTTCAAGGTCAACTGCGGACATATCAAGCACTACAGCCCTGTCGAGAACCTTGTCGCTGATGCGTTGTGTTGTCTCATCAACGTTAATCGTGCCGGTGATGAAGAGATTGTTGGGAATGGGGATAGAAGCGGGTATTCTCGCGCCGTTGCTCCCCTCGATCGGAACAACATTTGAGTGCAGCGACAGTTCCTCACCGCTTTCAAGCGCACTCAGTACATCGGCAAAATAGTACTCCACCTTGGCCAAGTTCATTTCATCGAGGCATACGAAAACAGGACATTCAGGATGGTTTGAGGCTGTCAAAACTGCCTGAAGGAACGGTTGTACAATGTACCGGTTTGAAATCACATCATAATACCCGGTAAGACCCGTAGGATCTGTCCAGTCAGGCCGGACGGGGCAAACGAAGAAAAGAGGATCCCGTCTGCACGGATCGGTGATTCCATGAACCGCCTGCGAGTATTTTCGGGCAATGCTTGTTTTTCCCGTTCCGGACAGACCGGCAAGGATAACAAAGTGCTTTCGTTCCAGATGATTGAGCGCGATGTGATAACGTTCAACCAGATTGTCAGTATAGTAACCCCCAAGGGTACTTACAGCTTCGACGATATCTCTAACCGGAATTGTCGAAGGCATCCTGTGCATTTCCGGGGCTATCGTATCCTCATCCGGCCAGGGAAACACTTCGTGAATCCGATCCTGCCCGACAATTCCAGTAAGGTACCCCACGAACTCTCTGGCAGTACTGCTTCGTTGAGCAGTCGCTGCCGGGGGATACATCGCGTAGACGATTTTATCCACAGTGGCGAATGGACCGGCCGCATCTGAATCAAAGCCATCTTCCTGTTTAAGAGTGTTCCAGAAGCCTTTGTTTTTAAGAAAAATTCTTCCAATTGCATCGAGGTAAACCTTAACGTTGTTGTTTCGCTGTGCGTAGTTCTCTGGTTCTGTCTGAAAAAGTTCGGTCATACGGTTGAGCTTATCACGTAGTGATCCAATTTGGTTATGAACAAAAACTGCAAAAAACACTTCATCTTCGGGAGGGAAAGTAATCTCCGAAAGGAACAGGATACCCTGACGTTGGTTTCGGATGAAGTTTTCAAGGTTCGAATTGCCGACGAACATCCCACCGGCTATAATTTTGGAACTGTTGGAGACACCAAACAGTTCAGATGCCGACCAAGTATTATTGTTAAAAAGGGGATCCTCTTTGACAAGGTTCTCAAACTGCTGCAGTCGTTCTGAAAAGCTCATAAAAGTCGGTGGTACCTCCATTCTGCTCCTCATCTGCGGTTAGTCCCATGGACAGCAGCATGTGCCGGGCAAGCACCAGTGACATCAGAGGGGGCACAGCGTTTCCAATCTGACGGAAAGCATGGTTCATGGAGCCCTCAAAAACAAACCCATCTGGAAAAGACTGAAGCCGTGCAGCTTCCCTTACAGAAATCATTCTCGCCTGATCGCTGTCATAATGGATATGAGAATATCCGTCCTTGCCCAAATGGGCCATCAGTGTCCTAGATGGCTTGTCCGCCTCCATTTTACGCCATTTGTTTGGAAATTTTCCGGGATCATACGGTGGCACAATCGATTTTTTTATTTTCTCATATTCCGGACCTTCAGGCTCGACTGTTATTCCATCTGCGGAAAGCTCTGCAATCTTTTCCTGTAGAATGTCAAGAGCATGTCTGTAAGCCTCTGGATACTGGTCTCCTGGGTTCATTCTCCGGAATATCGGATAATCCCGTGGAACAATCCGGATGACATGATCGTAAATGACTCCTTTGTTTTCGAACCGCGGCCAGCTTCTCATCATATCTGCATAACCGGAAGACGTTTCTGGCCTTGGACAAGAAAGAGCTTCCGTGAAACGTTTGACTCCCCTTTTGATCTCGCCCGTAAGATGGCGCGTGATTCTCGGCAAATCGCCTATTGCTTCTCTTGCCGTGACAGCTGGAGGCAGATCTTCAGAGCTTCTAGGCGTCTCCAAAAAAAACATTTGGTCAGTGGGAGGGTTTTCAGGGAAAAATGCCTCTTCCACAGAATCATATTGATTATTCTTTTTACTGGCTAGCGACCGGAGTGCCACCCTGCGGGTTCCCTCATATCCCTTAGGCAATGTTATCCAATGGGTAGGTTCCGGAAAGCTGACCCCACATTCCAGTTCTCTCGCGTAACCTATCAGAAACATCCGTTCCCGCATCTGAGGAACTCCATAAAATGATGCATTCAACAGGGTATATCTGCATGTATACCCCATTTCGCCCAGGACTTCGCATGTTTCCTCCGGAATGTTGTGTCCACCAAAATTCAATGAGTCGGGAACGTTCTCCATGAGAATGGCCAGCGGCTGAAGTTTTCTTACATAATGAAGAAACCGAAGATAGAGGTTGCTTCTCTCGTCCTGAAGATATGCCTCAGGATGTTCCCTGACCTCCCTGAGTTTTGCTCGCCCAACACGGGCGAAAGCTTGGCACGGAGGTCCACCAATGATGACATCAACAGCCGTTAAAGGATTTTCAAATCCGAATTCTTTTAGTAATTCCCCGGGTCCAATAGTGGTAATATCACGGGGGGTTGCGTGCACTTCCCGGACTGATTTTGGTGCGTTACGAAAGAAATTCCCAGCATGTGACTTGGCCGCTAATGGATCAAGTTCCACAGAGCCTACGATTTCATATCCTGCGGTGTGAAAACCCAAAGAGAGACCTCCACATCCGGAAAAAAGATCGAGAACCCGAGGCTGGCAACCTGTTCGCAGTCTGTTGACTTTCGAAATGCGAATCATTCTGTTGATGTCTGCTGTCCGTTCCATTTCATACGTCCTTCTTTGTAGGTTTCAACTTCAATAAGTATAAGCGATATTATCCTTACGCCCTTGGACGTAAAAGGCTCATTTAACCGACTATCTTTTCAGTTCAGAACTTAATTTGGCCTTTTCTGCTTTTCTACACGAAGACCCGGGTTCCCTCTCAACCAAAGCAATTAATTGATTATGAGAGCAGAAACTCAGTCGGTATTGGCTCTCGACTAGCGTCAAACAGGTGGCATGAAGGCTTGCCGACAATTAGCAGTTTCTTTTCTATGACGACCTACAACACAATCCTGATGCAGGCCTTACCTCTCTTCAATTGCTCAAGAATTAACTTCTTCATGGTTAATGGATTCACCGTTTTGCCTTCAAATAACGCGATTTATCCATCTTATCTCAATTATTCGGGTAAATGCGTTGATTTTGGATTTCTTGCTTCTTGTTCTATTAAGATAAAAAGCAAGCAATCCAAGCAGCATAAGGAGCATCGATACTAAGAACAATGTTCTTTTGAAGCACTTAAGGACAGAAAGACGGAGACCAGCAGAGATTTATCTGCCGATCCCCGTCTTTTGTCACTGCGCACAAAACCTCAGTATAAACCTTGGTTAACATAGATTACAGGGTATCCATAATCGACTAGCTCTTCCCTTTCCGGGTATTCAATCCCGGTCCAGGAGACAAACTCACAGTCTTTTATCAGTTCCTCCTCTCTTAAAAAACACTCCAATCCCCTAGTATCACTTCTGAGGGCAAACTCCCTAATCTGTCTGATGATTGCATCATCTCTTGACTCAAAAAAATTCGATAACGGATATGAAACCCTATCTGCTTCGGGAAAGAATTCTTCTGGAAGCATCCTTCTCCCGACACGTGAATTCGATGTCAAATTCACACTTTCACCCCAATCCACAAATTCATTCTCTATATCCAAGCAAAAGTGGAGCACCAGTGCTCGTTGATATTCGCGATTGTTTTGCAGATATCCACCCGGTAATCACGTTCCGTTCTATGGAGAAGAGGAGCCGCAACAACCAAAGGGAAAGTCGGTCAGGCCAACTCATTATCCTTTATCCCCTTTTGATTTCGTCCAGTGAATGTGAGGATTCGGCCCATTTCTGCCACACCCGCCGGTTCCACCCGCGGACGGGTCAGCCGGTTTCCCTGTCCATCTTCAACCCAAGAGATTGTAACCTCTCCCGGCCCCTGTTTCAAAATATCTGGAATGAGCGTTTCGAGCACATTTGGCGGAATACTGGTGATTTTCATCGTCATACGCCTCTGGTCGCACGACCAGAAACTTTTCACCTTCCTTTATATCTCCCCCGCGTGCAGCGGGAGAGAATTTCGTCTCTCCCCTGCGCGGGGAACCATATAAAGGATATTACCCAGCGACCGCCGCTGGCATGTCACCAAGCATCAAGTCAGCACGGCTTGCAAAACCGCTCAGTCCATTCCGGCCCGGCGGCATCAAAGAAGGCCTGATGGTCCATTTTCGTCGCCTTCGCCCCGCTCAGGGCGACCTGAAACAACGCCCGGAAGAGTTCGACGAGCGACTTGCCCGAAACGACTTTCAGCGGAATGTTCCGCATGGTGAACGTCACCCGCTCCCACTCTTTCCCGCCGGCATGAATCGCCCATTCGGCGCACACATCGGCAGTCTTTTCCCGGCGCATCTCAATGGCCCGGATGGGAACCAGGACACAGCGTTGGCCATAGAGCGAAATATCGTGATCCATCGAGAAGATCACTAGGTTGCACAGTTCGGCAATTAAATCTACCGCCCGGTTCATCGCTTTCGCCTCCAAGCTTCCGGGGCAGGAATCCCTTCCCGCCCCGGCTCATTCTATTTCACTGGACTCGTCCTCGCCATTGTCCGAGAAACCTCACAGTTCCAGGACGATATTCACGGCCTCGTCGTCAGACCCCTGGACAACCGTGGCCAACCGGTCGGAAAAGAGGCTCAGGGTTCCATCGGAGGCATCGCTTCCGATCAGCACGCCGATGACGTGAAACTCCTTCTCCGTCTTCACCTTCTGAAACCGCTCCAGGAAGTCGTTCGATACACTGCACTGCCCGTCCGTAATGAAGATGACATCCCCCTTTTTGAAGGCGGAACGTTGCAGCAGGTTGAGCGCCTCCTGTAATGGTCGTTCAAAATTCGTGCCGCCGCTCAGAAAGCGGGTCACCATGTCCAGCACATCCTGGGGCTTTGCCCGCTTCGGTTTGGGAAACTCAAAGGAAACGATCTGTGAGGCTGACCCAAACAGGATGGCGGCGAAGGCGCGCCGCTGCTTCCGGGCGATATCGAAGAGCGCCAGGCAGAGCGCCTTGGACCATTCCTCCCGGCTGTGGCCGCCCATGTTTTCGGCCATCGAACCGGAGGAATCGACGCAGGCAATGATGGGACCCTTCCCTTCCGTCTCTTTGCCCTCCAGCTTGCGCTGCATCAACTGCCCTTCCGAGAAGCGGCGGAGAAAATCCATCCGGGTGGAAGGACAGCGAAGCTGCGCCAGTTCCGAGGGCAGGATACGGGACAGGTCGGCACCCATTTCCACATCAACCACCTCAGTGGGCGGCTGATGGGTCCGGTTCCGGCGCTTCTTGGCCGCCATGGCCTTCATGCGCCCAGCCAGTTCCGACACCTTGCGGAGCTTTCCGGATCCCCGGAGGATTTCTGCTAGCTCCATCCGCTTTTCCGGCGGCATGGTCTTCTGTTCCCCCGGCCCCAGGCCGTACTGGATCAGCGCCTGCGCCGTCTCCGCCTGTTCCGCCGCCTCTTCTCCGAAGGCGGTCTTCATGGCCCGGATCACGGACGCCGATTGCGCCGCCTCCCTACCCAGGGCTTCCAGCTTCGCGCCCAGTTCCTCGGCCTGCTGCTGACTCTTCTCGGCCTGCTGACTGGCCTTTTGGGCCTGCCGTTTCGCCTGCTGGGCCTTTTTCTTCATCTCCTGGGCCTTCGCCGTGTCCCCTGCCTGTTGGGCCTGCTTCGCGGCGTTCAGGAAACTCTCCATCATCTGACGCTGTAGTTCAGCCTCTTCCCTCGCCGTATCA